>DASPKQ010000083.1:0-4785 GCA_035627995.1 Verrucomicrobiia bacterium
CCTGTTTAAGTAAGGTAAAGATGGCAATTGTAAACCCGAGTAATGCTATGGCAAAAAACGGGCTGATTAGTGGTGATAAGAATGGATAACCAGCTACATTGTGGCGCCAGTTTAAATCTCCTTCTGTAAAATAACTTAGAATAGTTTTTTTAAACACCTCAATGAAAGTGCCAAGGACATCACCGTTGTTTAAATCAGGGGAGAAAATTGAAACTTGGCCGGCTCGTCCAATAAAGCTTCCTGGATGGGAAACAAACCAATAATAAGCAATCCATGAAATAGCTGCCAGCATTGCTATTTTAAACGCGATGATCCTGTGTTTGTATTCATTCCACTTTGCAAGCAGCTGATGACGATTGGCAAAAATAAGCACTAACCAAAATCCAAAAATTAATGGCAGCATCATCCGGTATGAAATATAGGTATAAAATCCAAGAGAGAAAAATAGTCCGGCTAAGGCAGCGCTTCGAACTTGGGACTTAGAATTATCGTCGGTAAAAGCCTTAATTGCAAAGTACAATGTTATTGTTGTAAAGAAGGGTATAGTATTAGCTCTAAAGGCAGTACGGGTCATTGTAACTGCATAAGAAGAGATGGCAATAAAAAAACTGGCCAGATAAGCAGTTTTTTGGTCAAATATCTTTTTGGTTAACAAGTATGTCATAACTACAGCAGCAAGACCAAAACTTGCCGAAACCAAATGGTTCACCCAAGGTGCATAACCGAATATTGAAATTGCTAAAGCCAGAAAATACATGAACAAACCTTCTCGTCCATTGCCGCGTTCAAAAAATGGTTGAAAATCTCCTTGGGTAATAGATCTTCCGTCCATCCCGTAAGCGGCTTCGTCAGGGAAAAGACCGTTTGGCAAAGAGGTGATTTGCCAAAATCTGAAGAAAGCCGCGATCAATAAAATGGCGACAATTATCCAATTAGATTTAAGCCAGTTGCTCATCAGTTTTCCTACGTAAATCTTTGCGAAATCCTAAGAAAAACGGTATAATTATGACAATGTTTTTGGCGAAATTAAATGAGGTTTTAGCCTCTAAAAAAACTTTTATTTCAGACCAATTAAACCTGGTTAGTGTTGCTTTCGCATTGCTAATTAATATTATACATTGGGCTTTACTGTTCATCAAGATAAAACCAGGTAATGCTGCTATTTTGCTTCATTACAATGTCATCTCAGGTCCGGACCTGGTAGATAAAAGTGTCTACGCATATATAGTGCCTGCAACAGCTTTAGGCGTTTTAATCTTCAATTCAATATTGAGTGCGCAGCTATTTAGGAGAGAAAAAATTGCCAGTTATTTTTTAAGTTTCATGGGCATTCCATTGCAGCTCATCTTTTTGGCTGCAACAGTTGTCCTGATAAGAATCAATGAGTAAAGTAAGAAGAAAACTATCCGTCAGATTGCTGGAAATTCTTCCAGGCGCGCTTGCCTGGATTACTTTTTTAGGTTCGCCGGTGTTGGCCTACTACAAGCCAGCCTGGGTTGCAATTTATATCATTGTTTTTGATTTATACTGGTTTCTAAAAGGTGGTAATGTGGCTATTCACATGCTCCATTCTTACGCCCGACTTAAGGTTCATAATAAAATTGACTGGCTCGACTGGTGTAAACGATTATCAAACATTGAAGAGTTTAAAGCATATTTTGAGTCAAAGCTTTCATCTGAAACCGATAGAGGATTAAGAAGGTTGTATCAGGAGCATTTAAAACGTATTTCCAATATCAAAGACGGACGTAGTTTGGATTGGAATCGAATTTATCATTTAATTTTGATTCCTGTATTCAAGGAAAGCGAAGAAGTTCTTGAACCGGCGATCAGGTCGTACTGTGAAGCTGACTATCCCAACGATAAGCAAATATTTGTTCTAGCTGTCGAAGAACGTGCCGGAGAAGAAGCGTTAGCCAGAGCTTTGTCTTTGAAAGAAAAATTCAAAAATCAATTTTATAGATTTTACGTAGTGTCTCATCCCGACGGTCTCGAAGGAGAAGCAAGAGGTAAAGGAGCTAACTGTGCATACGCGGCGGAAAAGGTCACCCCCGAATTGGATGCGTTAGGAATAAAATATGAAAACGTTTTGGTTTCAAATTTTGACTGCGATACCACAGTACCTAAAAATTACTTCGCTCATCTGACTTTCGACTTTATGACCGTAGAAAAACCGCACCAAGCGAGTTACCAGCCAATGCCCATGTTCCATAATAATATTTGGGAAGCGCCTGCTATCGCCAGAGTGATTGCCACAGCATCTTCGTTCTGGCAATTAGTGGAAGCGTCCAGGCCTGACCGGCTAGTCACGTTTTCGTCTCACTCCATGAGTTTTAAAACTTTGGTTGATGTCGGCTATTGGCGTCGGGATTTGATTCCTGAAGATTCCTACATTTTCTGGCAATGTTTTAACCATTTCCACGGTGATTACCGGACACATCCGTTGTTTACCACTGTTTCCATGGATGCTGTTACCGGAGACAATTATATAGGGACTTTAATTGCTCAATACAAACAAAAAAGACGATGGGCTTGGGGAGCAATTCAACTTTCATTAGTTTTTCCTCAATTCAAAAGGGATAAGCTTATGCCGTTCTGGAAAAAGCTTCTTTATGGCTGGCGTTTAATTGAAGGTTATTATTTTTGGGCTACCGCCTCGATTATGATAACTATTCTCGGATGGCTGCCGCTTATTTTGGGCGGCGATCGATTTGGCAATACCGTATTGGCAAGCAACCTTCCTTTTTTGACTAGATGGATTATGACGTTGGCAATGATATTCTTGGTTTTTTCAATGTACGTTAACATGGTTTCGCTTCCACCCCGGCCATCCAGATATAGCCGGTGGCGTTCATTTGCCATGATTTTACAATGGTTCTTAACGCCAATAGTTTCTTCAGTGTTCGGTTCGCTGCCGGCCATTGATGCTCAGACTCGACTGATGTTTGGCCGTTATATGGAATTTTGGGTTACTCCAAAAATTAGACGAACTGGAATTCTTCAGCAGCCGCAGCCAACGTTGGAAAGAGAGGGGGTTAAAATCAAATGAAATTCGTATTTTTTGCATCATTTGCGTTGGCATTCTTTATTTCGTTCGTGGCAACTTTTATCGTTTCGAGAATTGCTTTCAGGAGAAGAATTGTTGATGTTCCTGACGCTGAACGAAGATTCCACAAAGCCCCAACACCTACTTTAGGAGGCATAGCAATCTTTGCCAGTTTCTTTCTTGTGACTTTGGCAATAGGAATTTTTAGTGGATACCTTCTTGACGGTAACATTCCAATGCGCGTGTTGCTTGGAATTTGGGCGGGTGGTTTGATTCTCATGATAGGCGGTTATCTAGACGATAAATATCGACTACCCGCACGGTATTCTGTGGTTTTCCCGATTCTTGCATCTTTAACGGTTGTCTCTTCTGGAATTCGAGCTGTAAGTGTCCATAATCCAATCAGTGGGGAAGTTGTTTTTCTAGAAAATATGCTTTTGTTTGGACTCCCCATTGCTTCAGGATTGATTGTTTTTGTTTGGACCATGGCAATGACTTACACCACAAAATTGTTGGATGGAATGGACGGTCTAGTAACGGGAATTTCGGCGATAGGAGCACTGGTTTTGTTTGCCTTATCTCTTTCGCCAGAAGTAAATCAACCGCAAACTGCCCTTTTGGCAATAACTTTCTGTGGTGCCCTTTTGGGATTTTTAATATTGAACACTTATCCTGCCAAAATATTTTTAGGAGAATCCGGCAGCACGTTCGCTGGATTTATGCTAGCAATCTTAGCGGTTGTCTCTGGTGGAAAAATTGCCACCGCCATTTTAGTTATGGGCATCCCAATATTAGATGCTATTTGGGTAATTTTACAAAGGCTCTTTAACCGACAATCGCCATTTACTGGGGATCGAAAACATTTGCATTTTCGTTTAACAGAAATAGGATTTTCTGAGGCGCAAGCAGTCCTTTTTCTCTATGCCTTAACGGGAATCTTTGGAGTGACTGCACTTTTTCTGCAATCCTTAGGAAAGCTTATAGCTTTGGGAATTTTGGTTTTGGTTATGATAGCAATCATCGTTTCAGTGTTTGTTCTTTATAAAGTAAAACAAAAAAGAAATGGATAAGAAAATTTTTCTGGCATTATGCGCGTTGGTTTTTTTGGCCGCTTCCTGTAACGCCCAACCCACGGTTATATCCACCTATAACGACGGCAAAATAATTTTAGCTAATAGAGAAATAAAAATTGAGGTTGCTAAAACTCCTCTGGAAAAATCCAGGGGCTTGTCTGGTAGGAACGAAATTTCCGAGGAAGAAGGAATGTTGTTTATTTTCGAACAACCATCGAAACCTTCTTTCTGGATGAAGGATATGCTTTTTGATATTGATATAGTTTGGATTAACGGCGACACTGTTGTCGATATCGCCAAAAACGCCACCTTTGAGCCTAATGTAGCGGATGCGAATCTTAAACTTTACTCACCAAGGGAAGATGCCGATAAGGTTCTAGAACTTAAAAGCGGTTGGGTGGATAAATTTGGCCTTAAAGTGGGAGACAAACTCATAATTGAAATAAACCAGTAGCAAAGCCTTCACAGGCGGATTGCCTTGACTTATGGGCTATTTTTTGGTAATTTATATCAGTTGATTATTCAAACCTTATGACATACGCAGTAATTGAAACAGGCGGCAAGCAATACCTTGTTAGTCCGAAAGAAAAACTTGCAATTGAAAAAGTCACCGGTAAACCGGGAGAAAATGTAACTTTTGATAAGGTGCTTTTGGTTGCTGATGGT
>DASPKQ010000084.1:0-4017 GCA_035627995.1 Verrucomicrobiia bacterium
TACGAACTCGGCATAGCGGATTTTCCTCCCAAGCTTGTGCAATTGATTGGTCGTCTTAAATTCCGAACCAGCTATGGTCAAAATGTGCTCAAACATTCAATAGAAATGGCTAAGCTTGCTGCCTTAATGGCCGAGGAAGTCGGAGCTGACGTTGCGATTGTTAAGCGTGGAGCACTGCTGCATGATATTGGAAAAGCTTTGGATCAAGACATGGAAGGGACGCACGTCGAGATCGGAAAACAAATCGCCAAAAAATTTAACTTGCCCGAAAAAATTATCAATGCCATTGAGGCTCATCATGGTGACGTTGAGTACACTTCCATTGAGGCGGCCATAGTTGATGCTGCTGACAATATTTCTGGTAGCAGACCCGGAGCCCGAAGGGATAGTTACGAGCAATATGTTCAAAGACTCGGAGATCTTGAGACGTTGGCTCAGGGTTTTGAAGGCGTCGAAAAAGTTTATGCCATTCAAGCTGGCCGGGAAATTAGAGTTTTCGTTAAGCCAGACAAACTCGATGACTGGGGCGCGGCAAAATTGGCACGGGAAATTGCTAATAAAATTGAACAGGATCTAAAATATCCAGGTGAAATCAGAGTCATGGTTTTAAGAGAGACTCGTGTGGTTGAATACGCCAGGTAAAAATGCATGCTTAAAATTATTTTTTTCGGGGATATCTGCGGAGAGCCGGGTAGAAAGGTTATCAAAAAAGCTCTTCCCAAAATTATTGATCAGGAAAAACCTGATTTGGTTTTGGCTAATGTTGAAAACCTGGCCCATGGTAAAGGTGTCACCGTAAAAACTTTAGAAGAGATGATAAGAGCTGGTGTAAACGGATTTACCTCTGGCAACCACATTTATTCGAAACGTGAACTTTCTGCCGAAGTTTTTGAGAAGTACCGAGATATAATTGTCAGGCCATCAAATATCCCTGACACTTATGCTGGTAAAAAGGCCATTGTTCTAGAAACTAAAAAGGGAAAAGTTCTGGTTGGAAATTTTTTGGGACAGGTTTTTATGGACAAGCAATTCAGGGACCCAATTGATTCTCCTTTTATAGCTGCTGACGACTGGGTCAGTCAAAATGTTACTGAGGACATCGTTGCATCCTTGATTGATTTTCATGCAGAGGCCACAAGTGAAAAAGTTGCTTTTGGTTATCATATGGAGGGTAAGGTTACGGCAGTGCTCGGTACACATACTCATGTTCCAACTAACGACGCAAAGATTCTTCCCAAAGGGACAGCTTATATAACTGATGTAGGAATGTGTGGTGCGGCAGGCTCCGTACTTGGAGTCAAAAAGGAACTTTCAATGGAACGATTTTTGACAGAGGCTCGAGTGGCATTCGATATTCCCGAGGATGTCTCCAACTCCGAAATCAGTTATGTTATCATAGAGATAGACACTGGCGCTAAGAAGGCCACTTCAATCCAAGGTGTCCACAAAATCGAGAGTATTTAAAAACAAATGAAAGAATTCAAAATAAATCAAAGGTTCATTGATCCAGAAAGAGTGCTGTTTAAGTCGGGTCTATCAGCCGGACAGACCATTGCCGATCTAGGTGCCGGCAGCGGATTCTACGCCATTGCCGCGGCTAAGGTTATCGGAAACGGCGGCAAAGTCTATGTGGTAGATATTCTGGAAAGTGCCTTAAACCATGTGGTAGCTGATGCTCGGGTTCAAATGATCAAGAATATCGTAACCATAAGAGCCGATGTAGAAGAAGGGAACAGCTTAAGCAAAATTCCCGACGGCAGCTGTGACATGGTTATTTTTGCGAACCTTTTACACCAATTAAAAGACAGTAAGAATCTCCTTACCGAGACGTATCGGGTCTTAAAAACTCAAGGCAAAATATTGGTCATAGAATGGAACGATAGACCTTCACCGATTGGTCCCAAGAGTGCTGAAAGACTTTCCGAAGATGAAAGCAAAAATTTAGTAGGGCGCGCAGGATTCAAATTCGACAAATCTATTGAAACTGATCAGTATCATTACGGTTTAATTTTTGTTAAGTAATAAAAGCATATGTTTAAAGACTATCATTTTTGGTTCTCTCAACCCTCTTCAATTCTTAGTGATTTTGATTATGCCGCGGGATACCTGATGGCAGGATTTATTTTAGCCGGAGTGATACTGTGGCTGTTTTCTTTTGTCATCAAACATGTTGTTGTTAAACAAGCGTTGAGTCGTTTCCGATCGTGGCTTTTGGTAGCGGGAATTTCAGGTCTCATATGGTTTGCCTTTCGTTATGAGAACACCCCGATCTTTGCCAAGCGCGCTTGGCTTGTAGGAATCGCAGCGATCTTTCTGATTTGGTTGGGATACATACTCAAATATATGTTTTTTAAATTTGCCGCCGAAAAATCCGAATACGATAATAATCTTCTGAAGAGTAAGTATATGCCTAAGCCAAGAAGCTGATATGAATGATCTTGGGCGGCAAGCAGAAGACCTGGTCGCGGAGCATTATAGAAATCTAGGTTTTCAAATAATAGAACGAAATTATATTTCACCGACTGGTAAGCAGATCGGTGAAATTGATTTAGTAGCAAAGAAAGAACGGTTGCTTGTCTTTGTCGAAGTAAAACTTAGACGATCAAATAAATACGGAACCGCCTTTGAGGCAGTTAATTTTTCCAAGCAAAGGAAGTTGGTTAAAATCGTTAAGCTTTTTTTGCAAAAGAACCTTGTATATGAGGACTTTGATTACCGTATAGATGTTGCCGCAGTAAACATTGACAATCATCAAAAATCTGTTACAATACTTACGAATGCGATTGAAGATTCCGATTAAATCCGCCAAAAAGCGGATTATTTTTTCAAAAAGTCATAATTAATCAAATACATGAACGAACAATTTGAGCAAGCGTTAAACCAAATAGCCGAAGAAAAAGATCTGGACAAAGCAGAGATTTTGAGAATGATTGAGTTGTCCTTGGCTGCGGCTTTTCGAAAAGACTACGGCAAAAAAGACCAGAATATTGTGGTTGAATTTTTTCCAGAAAATCTTTCTACTAAGGTTTATGATGTGAAAAAAGTAGTTGAAGAAGTCACAGACCCAGTTAAAGAAATCACGTTAGATGTTGCCAAAGAGCTAAAGAAAGACGCAAAGATTGGGGATGAGATCAAAACTGACATAACTCCCAAAACCGGAGCTAAGTTTGGACGCATTGCCGCACAGACAGCAAAGCAGGTTATTGTTCAAAAGATTAGGGAAGCTGAACGAGGCGTGATGTTCTCTGACTATAAAGCTAAGGAACGACAATTAGTTTCCGCAATAGTCCAGAGAGTAGAAGGAGACACTGTACTAGTTGATTTGGGTAAAGCCACCGGAGTTCTATTCCCTTCAGAACAGATCAAGGGCGAAAAGTATAATGTCGGTTCCAGAATAAAAGTTTTGATCCTCCATGTTGAACCTACTGCCAAAGGGCCTAAGATTACTCTGTCACGTTCTCATCCGGATGTAGTCCGCAGATTATTTGAACTCGAGGTTCCAGAAATATTTAATGGAATAGTTGAAGTCAAGGCTATTGCACGTGAAGCAGGTTCCAGAACCAAGATTGCTGTCTGGTCTTCCCAAGAGGGAGTCGATCCGATCGGCGCATGTGTTGGACAGCGCGGAACAAGAGTCCAAGTGGTAATGAATGAGTTGAACGGCGAAAAAATTGATATCATTTCTTGGTCAGAAGATCCCGTGAAGTTTATTGCAAATGCTTTATCGCCTGCAAAAATTTTAAACGTTACACTTAATGAGGATTCCAAAGAAGCAAAAGTCGGAGTACTTGAAGACCAACTATCACTCGCGATTGGGAAAGCTGGTCAGAATGTACGTCTCGCTGCAAGATTAACTGGTTGGAAAATTGATATAGTCGAAGAAAAGATTTCAGGTGAAGCCCCAGCAGAATCAACTGCAGAAGTTTCTACTGAAACTCAAGGAGAATAAAGATGAGCAAGCAATCAGAAGTGATGATGCCTTTGATTCCAATGGTTGTAGAAAAATCTCCATTCGGA
>DASPKQ010000085.1:0-3852 GCA_035627995.1 Verrucomicrobiia bacterium
AAGTTAATATTATCGCGATCTATCCTTTCGAATAATGAAGTATTGGCGGTTAGATTGTAAATAGTAGAATCATAGTGCGACAAGGCCCATAAAATGTTCACTGCTTCGTAAGAACTGTCAGGAGATCGTGTATCGATCAAACGGATGGCGCGGTTGTAAAACTTAGTGTGGTTGGCAGCGTCAATGTTGTATTTGGCAAACAATGCGGGCACCTGTGCTTTGCTGCTGGTCACAGAGAGCATGAAAATTAAAACACCTATAGCTTTATATACTTTCATATCGGCGTATAATGAAAGAGGTTAACCTAAATAGCTATTCATACACTTCAGCTTAGCACCTGCTCTATTCATAACCGGATGCCCAATATTGTTCTCCTGAAGAAGAGATGTTAATCAGGGTATTCCAATTCGGCTTCCGGTAAGTCATTAGTTCTGAAAATCATCCAATGATTATCTTGCTTGATTTTTAAAGCTTGCCATTTATTTCAATACAATAGGCTTTACAGGGCAAAGTTAAATAATGGCATCTTTAACTCATACCATATCAACAAAATATTCCTCAAATCCTTATGTCTTATTAAACGAATATCGCAGCACGAAATAGCAAGAATCATTAACCACGTAGCCCTCATTTTTATATAGCTATTATAGGTTTGCGATAGTAGGCTCAGCGCTACATCTGTCAAATTGCTTGCTTGCCGTCATAACGTAGGTAATGAAAATACCTCAATGCGTTTATGCAATGCTGTCCCCAATGATGTGAAAATCCCCACTTTAATTGCCATAAAGCGTCTTCGACTGCTTCGTCTGTTCCTATGTCGTCAATCTTTATTAATTCAATTTTTAGGTCATGATATATGTCTGCGAAATCGTCAACTAGCCAACCTTGCGTTGCTTCTCTGTCAGTAACTGTCCAACCAGGATTTGGTTGGCCTTGCTTCTCTGAATATGCCGGGTCGAAAATTTCCCAGTAAAATGCATCTTCCCCAAGTTCAGAAATTTGTCCTACATTTTTGTTTTCAAAAATTGCATCTCGGTCAAAGCTTATGTCGGCTGAAGAATATTTTAATTCGATGTGATCAAGTTTGTGCCCAGCCGCATAAAGGTCTAAAAGTGCTGTATGAACTTCTGTATAGAATACTTGATTGCTAATGTTTTGAGTTTCCAAAAGTCTGACAAAGTGCCGGGCAGCAAAAAGAAAAGTCTCTGTTGAAGTCCTTTCTAAAAAAACTTTGACGTCTGCTGATAGTTTATCTGTCGTCATAATATTATGCTTAACGGGAAAGGGCTTGGCGATGTGGCGGGCTTTAGTACAACAGTTCCATAAATTTCCTAATTGACCTGCACAAATATTTCATAGAAGCACTTAAGCCGCCAATTGCTCAAAACCTATGGCAGGGACGTTTTCCCTTCTGTTGTCATTGTGGCTGATAGACTATTTTAATGTAGCCCCACAAAAGCATACCTGGTCGTCCTTGGGTCAGCCAGAACCGCAGCTTATTAGCGAACAAACAGTTGAGACAGCGTTCTGCCGGCATAGCAGCGAGCGGTCTTTAGCCGCATTGGATAAAGTCAGTCCTTCACTTCTAAGAACGGTTACTAATTTTTAGAAGTTCCTATCTTCATCGTTGTTAAAGCCTTGTTTTCCTCACTTGCATAACTCCAATTCACACTAATTTCAAGTCCGTTACCCAAATCAAGTGACGCCGTAAGGGTTTCTTTATTAACGTATGACGAAGACCAGGATTTTTCTGACAATTCAAGACCCAAGGATTCGAATTTTGATTTCAGATCCTCATATACCTGTTTGGCGTCGTGCGAACTGCCGCCCCGGTAAAAGGTAACATAGTAGTATGGATCCCGACCCATATTAATGTAGCTGCCTCTTTCATCAGGAAACTTGATGTTCGACTGGTAAAGCACCTCTCCGAATTTCTCGCCTTTTAAATTCCGAAAGCTATCGTTAAAGCCTAAAATCACTTTTTGCAATGATTTACAGAATGTTGAGTTGCACGCGTTAATTGCTTCAATTGCACTTGAAGAACTCTTTCCAGGTCCAGTTGGGCGGGGCTTATTTGCTTCGGAACCACTTGAATTTGGGTCATATGCAGATGTAGTTTGTTGGTTATCGTGACGAATTAAAGAGCCAACAACTCTACCAGTATGATCAAGAAGCTGATAGTTAATGTCCATGTATAGGTTTTTGGAGGGGTCGTTTTTTGAAAACTCAAAAGTGTATGTGACCGGATAGTTGTTGGTTGCTGCCATTTGCGCTACTTTCTGAAATTCACCGTTTCTTTTTACACATAAAGCTCCACCAAAAATTACGTAGTAGGTCAACCCATTATACATATTCAAAGTATAAACAATTCTATTTGGATCGTCTGCCTGCGGACAGCAGTAAGTATATGATTTTGCATAAACGTCTGACAACGATAGCTGGCGAAAAGTAAACCCCGAAACTGCGGAATTCTTCCTTTCACTTGGTGTGCCGTGATGGTCTTGATCTCCGAATCCGACATCCCCGACATCCATGGTTTTAGAAAGCATTTGGGTGTAATTAGAAGGCGTAATAAGCCCTAACTTACCCATAACGTAAGCTGAAAGAAAATCCGCTTGCAATTCGCAATTCTTTGTCGTCTCCTCAGACATGAATTTATTTGAATGCCTCGTACTAAACTGGTAAATGTGGGCAAGTTCGTGTCCAATCAAAAAAGCAACTCCAGTCATTCCTGTATTGCTGTTCAACGTCGAGTTCAGGAAATTGACGCCGATGTAAATGTTCATGTCTTCAGAAGAAGCATAAGCGTTCGCCCCATCGCTGTCGTCATAAAAGAAAAATTCCGATGAAGTGCCCAAAACTGCATTGATCCGCTTTACTAAACTGGCAATGGCGGCATCTGTTTGACTATTGCCGGACGTCCGGGTAATGCCTTCGCCGAAGGCCGATCCGGCTCCGGCTTTGAGGCATTGACCGAAACCGGTGCAAGCAATTGCGAAAAACGAAAGCAGGAGAACGAAGAACTTTTGTTTCATGAGCAATGTTTTATAGTTGTCCAAAGATGCCGTTCATCAAGACCGTTGCATAAATTTAAACGTTAAAATAATCTCAATGCTATTTGCTTGTGGAATATTGGGCGAGGGCTCGGCCCGGGCAGGGCATTTTTGTGACGCCCAGCTCTGAACCAAAGCCCAAAACTGATAATTCCGTTGTTGGGCTTCCATCTTTGTTCTTCTCAAAAACTCCCACCTTTTAACAGGTGTTCCGACATTGATTTCACCTTCCAGTACCCTAAGAGCATGGAAAAGCGCCACGTATTGAATAACACGGACTAAGTCAACTATAGCCCTCCTTAATTACACCTTTGTCAGTCATTTAAAACGTACTAATTGGTTAGTTCTTCCCATGAAGCTCAGAATATGGCCAGGGTTCAGGTTTTTTGCACCATATTGCTGAAATACTTCAGTAAGCTCTTCCATCTTTTTCTCCTCCTCCTGTTTGATTCTGCCCTTCCATTCCTTTTTATTCATGTGCTTCTATTTGCTCGTAAGGAAATTGCACCCAACGGGTTAGGGTTTGGTGCTCGGCCAGAGGTTTGGAAAACGAATGCCGTCTACCAAGATGAGTTATTAAAACACAAGACTCCCGAATACTCATATTTGCCCGACTGACGGCCAAACCGATGTAATAGGCAGCTTTTCTCATTTCAATTTGATGTTTATCGTATCTACGGTTACTTTTAAGTTTTCTATAATTTCATCATCTGTTTGCCCGCCATTATGAATTTTCGTTGTTTGAATTTGTTGAACAATAAATTCTTTGTTGTCACGTCTCGTGAGCGAACAGGAAAAG
>DASPKQ010000086.1:0-2822 GCA_035627995.1 Verrucomicrobiia bacterium
TTCGACCAGAGTGCGACGAGAGCCTCGGTAGCTCATTGGTAGAGCGTCGCCCTGAAGAGGCGAGCGTAGTCAGTTCGATTCTGACCCGAGGCACCATAAAAATTTATGCGCAACTTGAAGCTGGAAGAAGGATTGGTAGGAGCGGATAATTGGCCCAGTATGGGAATGGTTAAAGTTCCACCGGATCCAGCAGCAGCGCATTTGCCGGATGGCCTTTCTGATGAAGAGAAAGAAGAGATCATCCAAGGTTGGAAAACGGTTGCAGTTTTGAAGGTTGCACCTATTACCAATTTTCGTGTGGCGTTTCTGGTTGATGACCACATGCAGTTTCTAAAACATCCGATCCAAACGTTAAATGGAAAGTTTGGAGTCAGGGTGGGTGCGAGACCAGTAAAGTTTTTTGTGATCCCAGAAGATCTTAATACTGAAATGAGCTTGGAGCACATCGATACCGTAAAAGAAAATAATCCAAACTACGAAGATCTCCCGGTTTATTAAAGTAATAATATATTCCAAAAAATTTGAGTCGCAGGCCCGAAGGGCCGAGAACAAATTTTTTGAAAGGAGCAGCATGTAAACCGTAGCAGCCATTAGAATGGATGCGAAGGTTTACCAGCTAAGACGCGCGGGTATGGTTCAGTGGTAGAACATCTCCTTGCCATGGAGAAGATGGGGGTTCGATTCCCCCTACCCGCTCCAAAGAAAAATTCCTGACCTTGTGTCGGGAATTTTTCTTTATTGGAAGGAAGGACAATAGTAAAAATGAATTAAACAAGTAATAATTTGAAAAGCTTATATATGCATAAATTGCTAATAATTGGAATAATCATTATCGGTGTGGCAGCTGTGGCGATAGCAGATGTGTTCACAAAAAAAGTTGCTTTCAACGTTGAGAGTTACGGGGCAGCTATTAAGAACCCTTTAATGTTGGCAGTTGTCTTGCTGTACATGATTCAAATTGCCGCGTTTTTATATGTTTTTGTTAAGAGAGCGGAATTAAGTATCGTTGGAATTATCCAAACATCATTATATGCGGTCATCGTAATTGGTAGCGGTGTTTTGTTTTTTGATGAAAGAATTTCTCTTGTCCAAGGGGTGGGTATAGGTCTGGCAATAGTTGGAGTTATTTTGATGAATCTTTAAATAAGTTAAGTGTTATCTAAACCCTTAATTTTTTTACAAATCATGAAATCAACGAATCGATACGAAGCAGCTAAGCTTAATCAAGAAGCCAGCTATCGGCACTTAATTGAAAATTTGAAAGACTATGCTGTTTTTATGATGGATCATGAGGGTAATATCGCTACCTGGAATGAAGGAGCAGAGAGGCAGTTTGGATATTCAGAAAAGGAAGCTATTGGAAAAAATTTCTCAATAATTTTTACCAAAGAGGATCAAAAGCTCGGTATCCCGAAGCAGGAGATAAAAACAGCTAAAACACAAGGCAAGGCTGATGACGAACGAAAACATGTTCATAAAAATGGCAGAGAATTTTGGTCGAGCGGAGTGGTGGTGCCTTTAAAAGATGACAACGGCAAACTCCTTGGTTTTACTAAAATAGTCCGCGATGTAAGTGAGAGAAAAAAAGCCGAAGGAATTATCAGGCACTTGGCTATGCACGATACTTTAACGGGTTTGCCGAACAGGATACATATGTATGATCTGTTAACCAAAGCCTTAATCGAAGCAAAAAGACATAAAGAATTATTAGCGTTAGCTTTCGCCGACCTCGACCGATTTAAAATGGTAAACGACACAGAGGGGCATGATATGGGAGATTTGTTGCTCCAGGAGGTTGCGGTCAGAATTTCTTCCTCGCTACGGCAAGGTGACACAGTGGCGCGTCTAGGAGGTGATGAATTCGTGATTATTTTAAGAAAACAAAAAAGTCCTGCTCAGATAATAAAAACCGTTGAAAAAATTTTATTTGCCTTAGGTCCAAAATTTGTTATTAGCAGTAAAATTTTGAACGCCAAAGCAAGCATTGGAGTAGCTATTTACCCTCAGGATGGCAAAGATATGAATAGTTTAATGAAACGAGCTGACCAAGCCCTCTATAAAGCTAAGGCATCTGGCGGCAATTGTGTGAAATTATATAAAGAAATAAGTAGTAAGTAATTACTTAGTGTTTCATAATTGCAAAATTAGGAATATAATCTAACTATGAGAAACCAACCAGAGTCAGGTCTAGAAGGGTCTGGTACTAGAGCCATGGAAGCTAATGAAGCTGCTTTAACTGCCGCTAAAGCCGAACTGGAAGCATTAACTGCCCGGGCTGCTTCAGGAGAGATCGTCGACAGAGAAGTTGAAGAAGTTTTAGATCGGATCCGCGACCTTAAAGAAGATCAGGGCAGAATTTCTTCTGCAGGAGTCTAAAAAGCACCGCTAAGGTGTTTTTTATTCGAAACAAATATGCAAATAATTGGAATTATTTTTTCATTCCTAGCTTTAATTAGCTGGGGATTTGGTGATTTTTTTATCCAAAGTACGGCACGGGCTTTAGGAATTGTTAAGGCCTTATTTTACATTGGGTTTGGTGGAATGATTCTCCTCTTACCTTTTGCTTATAGCCAGATCGGTATGTTGTTTTCAGATTCGCGAGCCTGGATTATTCTTGCGCTCGCTAGTGTAATTGCTTTTTTTGCTTCCCTATTTGATTTTGAAGCTTTAAAAGAAGGTAAAATTTCAATTATAGAGCCAATAATCGGCATCGAACTTCCAATTACAGTTGCTTTAAGCGTTGCATTCAATAATGAAGTACTATCTTTATTTCAGGTTCTGCTTATTGCTGCAGTGTTTATTGGAATTATGCTGGCAGTGAC
>DASPKQ010000087.1:0-2676 GCA_035627995.1 Verrucomicrobiia bacterium
CGTATTAAATAAGGTAATCCAAAAATACAAACAGCGAGTGCTGCCAGTCCGATAAGGACAATTACACTTTTTAAGAACAATGTAGAACTTTTTTTCATAAAATAATGCTGGGATTAATCACTGTAAATAAATGGTAACTCATAGTTTATCGTTTGTCAATATATTTTTATCGTGGCTTTATTTACGCTATTTCTTTGGTTCACTGGTCGTTGTCCAGATTGGTTTTGATTTGTTATTTAAACCAATTCCATTTTGCTGCAAATTGGCTATGTTAGGTTCATGAGTGATGCGGATCAGCTTGAAAAATTGCAAGCTCACTATTCCAATGAAAGAACACTGCTGTCCTACATTAGGACTTCTGCTTCCGTTTTGGTGCTGGCCGTGGCTTTATTAAGGTTTTTCGAGAGCAAGACCATCATCTATTTAGGTTGGGCTTCTTTGGCAGCCGGTTCTTTTATTATGATCGTCGGTTTGCAAAGATACTTACAGGAAAGAAAAAGGATCAATAAGCATATTGTAGAATAGACGACTATTGCAGCATCATCTTTTGAGATGTATATTGATTTGGTAAAACGATTATAATTTACTCTGGAAAGAAAGTTATGCAAAAGATTACAACGTTTTTATGGTTCGATAGGCAAGCCGAGGAGGCGGTCAATTATTATGTTTCGGTTTTTAACGGCAACCCCAGGAAGACAAGCGATTCAAAAGTTCTGGACATCAAACGTTATCCTGATGGTCCGCTGGAGGGGCCGATGAGAGGCTTTGAAGGCAAGGTCCTCACTGCTGTGTTCGATCTCGAAGGTCAGCGGTTCATGGCTCTGGACGGTGGCCCCATTTTCAAGTTCAATGAATCGGTTTCTTTGTTGGTGGATTGTAAGGATCAGGAAGAGATCGATTATTTTTGGAACAAGTTCGTCACTGACGGAGGTCAGGAAAGTCAGTGCGGCTGGTTGAAGGATAAATACGGATTTTCCTGGCAGATCGTTCCGTCTATGGAAAAATGGCTTGCGGGCGATGATAAAGAAGGATCAAAAAGAGCCATGCATGCTATGCTGGGAATGAAAAAGATTATTGTTGCAGACTTGGAAAAAGCATATAACGGATAATCATTAATTTTGGAAATATGAAAGTAAACACTTATCTTAATTTTGCTGGTAATACGGAGGAGGCGTTCAATTTTTACAAATCCGTTTTTGGCGGGGAACTCTCAATTTTCCGATTCAAAGACATGCCCATGGAAGGTTTTTCCATTCCAAAAGAAGATGAAGGCAAAATTATGCATGTTTCTCTGCTGATTGGTGATAATACCCTGATGGGCACCGACTCTCTCGAATCGCTGGGGCAAAAATTGGTGCAGGGCAACAATATGTATATTTCAGTTCATCCGGACACCAAAGAAGAAGCGGACAGGATATTTAACGCCCTTTCCGAAGGCGGGGCGGTGGAGATGCCGATAGGTGATCAGGTTTGGGGCGACTACTACGGCAGTTTCAAGGACAAGTACGGCGTGGGTTGGATGGTGAATTACAGTTATACGAAGAATAAGTAGAAGATTATGGAAAAGCTGCATTACTCGGTTGTCATAAACGCACCAAAGGAGAAAGTGTGGAACACAATGCTGAATCAGGATACTTATAAGGATTGGACCGAACCATTTATGGCCGGCTCGCATTATGTCGGAGACTGGAATGAGGGAAGTAAGATCCTTTTTCTTGCACCCGACAAGGATTCGGGTAAAATGTCCGGCATGATCAGTCGAATAAAAGAAAACCGGCCGTATGAATATATCTCCATCGAACATTTAGGAGAAGTGCGCGATGGTGAGGAGGATATATCAAAGGGTTGGGAAGGTGCAACGGAAAATTATACTTTCAAGGAAACAGACGGTGCAACGGAAGTTCTGGTTGATATGGATACCCTTGAGCAATACAAGGATATGTTCAACGATATCTGGCCGAAAGCTTTGAACAAATTGAAAGAGCTAGCCGAGAACTAAAAACGGCAGGTACGCGGTTGATGCTTACTAACAAATTCAAAATGAAGAGCAAGGTTTGGCTGTATCAAGGAATTGCCGGATGGCACTTTTTGACATTGCCGAAAAAGGATGCGGTCAGGATCAAGAAAATTTTCGGCAGCATGGCTGCAGGGTGGGGATCTTTGCCTGTTATAGTCACCATCGGGAAGACCAGCTGGAAGACATCAATCTTTCCTGATAAGAAATCCGATTCATATCTGTTACCCCTAAAGGCTGCAATCAGGAAGAAGGAGCAGATAAAAAACGGTGATACGGTCAGCTATGTTGTGGAAGTGCAAACTTAAAACTCGCTGATGCGGGTTTTTGAATTATCTCCCGGTATGTTTTCTAAAAAGATATGCGGTGAGCGGAATCGCTACGATAGTGATCCCGATACACCACAGAACCGCCAGAAGTACATGATTGCCGGTAGGCGTGCCTACCATCAACGCACGGATTGCTTCGATTACGTGCGTCACAGGCTGATTCTCCGCAAATATCCGCAGGCCTTTGGGCATGGTGTCAGTAGGTGCAAAGGCGGCGCTGGCAAAGGTTAAAGGAAAAATAATGAAGAACCCGAGCCACTGCACGGTTTCGAACGTCTTGGCCAATAGCCCCATAATGGCCGCAACCCATGACATGGTGAAGGTAAACAACAA
>DASPKQ010000088.1:0-5484 GCA_035627995.1 Verrucomicrobiia bacterium
ACTCAAAGTTACATCTTCAGTGAAGAGTAAGTCTTGTGAGTTACCACCTGTACCGCTTAGATCTTGAGGACCCCAAACAACGGAGTTGGTTGAAGTGTCCCAAACCTTAATGTCGGTATAGAGAGGATTTGTACCATCTTCGAGATCAGTACCTGAGACGAGCAGTGAAAGCTGTCGGATCTCAACATTGCTTTGTGCGGCAACATTGAAGTTGAATACTTCGATGTCTCGGCCGTCCTTAGCAACATCCTTAGCAGTAGGACCATTAAAGGTAATGGTTACCTGTCCGCCTTGGAGGGTAAGATCTTGGTTCTGTGAGCTACCAAAGTTGTTGGTAACTGCAGCACCGAAGCCAAAGGTCCTGCCTTGTGCAAAGATGTCAGTTGTTTCTTCGAAGTAGAGCTGGACAGTGTCGTTGGTTCGAGCTGAACCGGAAACATTGCCCAAAACTTCGAAGGTTCGGGAGTTACCCTTTTCGAGGGTGAAGTTAAGGTCAAAGTTTACTTTGTCCTTAGCATCAAATCCTGATGCAGAAGATACTTGAGTACCGCTCTGCATAAGTCTGAATCCGCTCAAGTTAGATCGGTTGACGTTTCCACCGTTGAAGAGTGAAAGTCTTCGAACAGTAAGATCTTCAGTTGATCCAGCGCTCAATGAGAATCGAGCGAGGACAACGTTCTGTTCACCAACTTTAGGATTGGTGACTGTGCCTGCGGCAGCAGCAGTGACGGTTCCAGCTGTAACACCGGAAACGGTCATTGAGTTACCTGAAGCTGAGCCTGAAGCTGATGCTGAACCAGCCAAGACTTGAGTAACACCCAAAGCATGGACGTTACCAGCTGTAGCACCTGAAGCCAAATCAGCCATCACATCCAAAGTTACAGATCCCATAGCAGGAACTGTAACGTTCAAGCCTGTGAATACTGCATCATTGGTGGATGAGTTGATGGATCGGCCAGAGGTCAATCTGGAAGAACCCTGATAAACATAAACGCTTGAGAAATCTGCGGTTGAACCAGCACCAGATCGATGAACGGTAACTGATGTAACGTTAGCAGAGGTTGAAGCATTGTTGTTGATCATGAACTTCAAGAAGTTCACGTTTGTAGCACCCTTAGGAACAGTGGCTGAGCCAGGTGTGCCTGAGGCGGTGCTTACTGAGAGGGAACCCGATGGAACTGGGGCTGGGGAACCACCATCAGTACAGCCTGGGCGGGCTGTGAGAACGCCTTCGTTTGGTGAAGCCAAATCAGCGGCGTTTGCGTTAACTACGCGATCCCATGTGTAACCATAGGAGTTGAAAACTGCCATGGAAGGGATACCCATTCGACCGCTTGCGGTCATTTTCCAAACTGTTCCAGAACCATCCTTAACCAAAACACCATTTGAGTGGCGCTCTGTTGAGGATTCGAGGTTGGCACCGGTTGGCATGTCAGCAAAAGTGTTGACAGCCGCTGTCCAAATCTTGCCGAAGCTAAAGCCAAGGCCAGTAAAGACGGAACCGGAGACAAATCCTCTCTTTTGTCCGTTGGCTACCAAGTAGACCAAAGGATCTGATGGACCCTTAACAAGGGTGCCATCGGCATATACAACGACTGGGCCAACTGGCAAAGCGGTGTCTTCGGCGTTAGCCGCGACGACTTGCGAGAAGTTATATCCGTGTGAAGAGAAAACTTCAGCGGATGGGAAACCTCTTCGCATACCGTTTTCAATCAACCAAACGGTTCCGCTAGCGTTGACTAGACAGCCATTGCTATGAGGAGCAGCAAAAGCGAAAGGAAGAGCAAACAGTGACACGCTCCATACTAGTGTAGAGAGTGCCAGGCCTGTTGCTACAGCCTTACGTGCGCTAGAAGATAATTGCATTTGAATCTCCTGTTTATAAGTAAGCAGTTACAGGTGATTAATTGTTCATATGAGACAATCAATAACCACGTACGTACCTTCCTATAAACATGCTATTAATTTATTTCTTATGGCCTATCCCCCACCGGCAGCGTTTAAGCTGCCTTCAAGACAAAGATCGACCGCCCCATTTTGGGTGGGCAATATCTTTTGGAAAGATAGTTTTTCGGAATACCCTTAAATTGCTTAAGGAATATTCAGTCCATAGGATTAGACGAACGTATATGCAAGCAGTTACAAACAACCTGTTGATAACAAAATCGTCTGGAAAACCTGCATAACGACCTGAGAATCACCAGCTATTCCGCACTTTTCTAAAATAAAACCCACCAGAAATCCGTAAGGATTCAGGCAGGTCTATTTATAGTATGTATTGCGAAACAGTAATAGTAATCATCAGGTAGACACATTATGAATAAAAATGAGGATTAAGTCAAGGCTTTTCATGTACTTATTTCTACATTCGGCTTAATTAATCTAAGTACCTTTGTGCGGCTAATCCCAAGCAAAATGATCATTAAAATATCCACAAACAAATTGTATGCCGTTGATAGTTGTTGATAGATAGCTAAAATAGGCCTAATTCTTGAAGTAATTCCTGCCATTTGGTATCATGCTTAAAGCCATTTGCGGGATTCGTATAATGGTAGTACGCTAGCCTTCCAAGCTGGTGGCACGGGTTCGATTCCCGTATCCCGCTCCAAAGAAAAAAGCCTCACTCCTATATCCAGTGGGGCTTTTTTCTTTTGAAAATAAAAAGTCCGCGGCCACCGATCAATCTTGATCGGCAACCGCGGCAACTCAGACGACATCACACCCTCGGCGGGAACCACAGCAACATCTCGCGTTCAGCATCTGCCTCGTTGGCCGAGGCATGTACCAGATTGCAGACTGTCACCTTGAATTCATTTGCGTGCGCCTTGGACATGTGAGCGTAGTCTCCCCGAATGGTACCGGGATCGGCGTCGCCGGGAAATGTGGCACCAACCATTTTGCGGACCGCTGAAATCGCGTCCGCCCCTTCGAGGATGATGGCCACGATCGGTCCGGTGGTCATGGTTTTCACCAGGCCATTCAGAACCTCTCTGCCATGCTCCCTGGCGATGTCACGGTAGTGGCTGATGATGAGCCCCTTCTCCGCGTTGACGAGCTTGATGTCCACAATCGTGAGCATCCGCCGCTCGAAACGTGTAATGATCTCCCCCACCAGGTTACGCCGAAACGCGTCCGGCTTAAGCAGTACCAGAGTCCGCTGATTCATCCAAGCCTCCTTCAAAGCCATGAAACGATTCAACAGTATACATTCCAGCTGACTTCTGGTCAACACTAAAAAACCGTCCATTTTGGACGGTTTTATTAAACTATTATCTAGGAGCTATTTGATCTAGTAAATTACCGGTAAGATAAACTTCAATTAAAGCTGCGATGAATAAAGAAACGACAATAATTGGTATTGCAATCAATGCATTGCGTAGATGTTTTTTAAAAACTTCTTTTCTATGACCGTAATTTTCCTGCTTTAACCATTCTATTCCCAAGCCTAATCCAATTGCTCCGGCAAAAAGAAACGCTGGAATTTCTATGATTCCGTGCGGCAATATGCCGACTATAAGCACGCCCAGCGACTGCCAAGCACTTTCTGGCGATAAAAGAGTTACGGAAACCAAAATGTATCCAAGAATAAAGCCATTCGAGACAACAACTAAAAATGGTCCTAATCCAACGAGTAATCCCCCAAACAGGGCTATGGCGGACGCTTGGACATTGTTCAAAAATATTCCTTCAACCAGATTAAAATCTAAAGCAGGAGCATCACCAAACTTATCACTGAAAATATCAAAAATCACTTGGAGCAAATCCTGATACACAAAGAAGGTTAGTCCGCCGATTACAGTTCCTGCGGCAAACCAAATAAAAACCAGCCGCAACCAACGCCTGGAATCAAGATATAAATTTCTGTAAATATTGACTAAATTAGACATCGCCGGCTAAGTATATCAATTGCGATGTTTCTGGTAAAGACCTTTTAATCCTCGACATTTGTCCAAAAAATAACCCATTTTTCAATCCAGGAAATCATGCCGAAAAATAAAATCCCGATTAACGCAGCGGCAATTACACCGCTAAACATCTTAACGATTTCCAAATGATACGAACTAACCAATATGACGAAACCGATTCCTTTATTTGAACCAACAAATTCCCCTACTATGGCACCTATTACGGCTAGCGAAGTCGAAATTTTTAAAGCCGAAAAAATATACGGCAAAGCCGCCGGAAATCGAAGCAAGCTAAATATTTGCCAGGGACTGGCAGAGAGACTTTTAAAAAGTTCTAGGGCATCGGGGTCAACGCTTCTGAGTCCTTTTGTAGTATTAACCACGGCCGGAAAAAATGAAACAAATGCCGCTGCTACAACTTTGGATGAAATTCCATTACCGAACCACAAAACAAGAATAGGTGCTAATGCAATTATAGGAGTAGTTTTTAAGGCAATAGCAAAGGGATAAATGCCCTTTTCAAAAATCTTAGAGTGAGCAAAGGCAATGGCAATCACAATCCCAAGAAAATTGGCTACTATAAATCCCAAAAAAGCTTCCCATAAAGTTATCCCAGCGTGAAAAATTAAATAATCAAAATTTTTAATAAAATCAAAAGCAATAACCGTAGGAGCAGGTAATAAATACTGAGGAATGGTAAATAGAAATACAAGCCCCTCCCATATGGCTAGAACTAGGGCAATAAAAATAATCGGCGTTAACCAATTTATGATTCTTTGAGTTGTTCTCGTAGCCATGTGATGTGTTTAAAATATTCCGAACTTTGCTTAATTTTTGTAGTTCTTGGATAAGGCAAATCTATTTCGCGAACGTTCACAATACTGGCCGGCCGTTCGGATAATACAACTACCCTGTTAGACAAAAAGACGGCTTCGGATATGGAATGGGTGATAAAAATAATTGTTTTACCTGTTTGCTCCCAAATTTTCAAAAGCTCTAAATTCAATCTCTCCCTAATTAATTCATCCAGAGCACCAAAAGGCTCATCCATAAGTAGAATATCTGGATTAAAAACGAGTGCTCGGGCAATAGCGACGCGTTGCTTCATCCCACCTGATAAAGCCGCAGGATAATAATCACCAAATCCTTCCAGTCCAAATATTTCCAAAAATTTTTTAGATTTATTAACTGGTGCTTTCTTACCAATAATTTCGAGCGGTAGCTGAATGTTTTGCAATACTGTCCGCCAAGGCAATAGCACTGGATTTTGGAATACGAACCCAAAATCACGACGCTTAACGGCCAGATCCAGAGATCCACCTTTTATTGCAATTGATCCCTTGCTCGGCGATAATAATCCCCCTAACATTTTCAGTAGGGTTGTTTTACCGCTACCCGAAGGACCTATTATGCTTACGAATTCTCCTTCTTTGATATCCAAGGAAATATCATTTATGACCCGGAGAGAACCATAAGAATAGTTTATGTGTTCAATTTTAAACATGAAATTACTGAGGTAAAAATTCGTTGGTAAAAACGTGATCTAAATTGATATCGGTCTGGATCAAACCTTGTTCTC
>DASPKQ010000089.1:0-6936 GCA_035627995.1 Verrucomicrobiia bacterium
CGGTGGGAATGCTACCCATGCAGTCATAGACAGCTCTGATATTACAGGCAATGTCACGACTGACAGCATGTCCAACTGTTCTGTTGGTGGCAGTGCTACTTACGATACGAGATTCGCATGTTCAGTTAGCGGAAGTACTACTACCCCCAATCCAACTATTTTTGCACCACCGGATATAATTCCTCTTCCGGTTTCTGATGCACAGATTGACCAATGGGAATCAGATGCCACGGCAGGCGGCACCTTAGGGACTCAAAACTTTGTAACGGGAACAAGGAATCTGGGTCCGGTAAAAATCGTGGGAGATCTTCTGCTGAGCAATGACGCTCAAGTAGTTGTAACTGGAACAATCTGGGTCACAGGAACAATAAGGTTGAGCAACACGGCGATAATGAGACTGCATCCAAGCTATGGATCGCTTTCTGGTGTAGTCCTCGCAGGAATAGACGGTGATGCTAATGCAGGATACATTGAGGTTGGTAATTTTTCTCAGGCTTTAGGTTCAGGTACCGCTGGAAGTTATATCATGCTTTTGTCTCAAAAAACTGGCTTTGGTTCCAATGCCATTAGGAATTCAAATAACGGAACGGCTGCTATTCTTTATGCTGGCGACGGCATGATTGAAATTAACAATTTTGCATCTATGAAGGAGATTACCGCAGCCAAATTAAGAGTCACCAATAATGCGGTTGTAACTTATGAAACGGGATTGGCAAATGCTAATTTCTCTTCTGGCCCTGGAGGTGGATGGGAAATAGCTGATCAAACATGGCAATTGATACAATAATTTTGTAAAAAGGATGTTTTATTGTATAATTAAGCAAATATAATAAACCCCAGGAAACAAAAATCGAATTAAATGTTGAGGTTATTGTCAGATAAAAAACTTAAAGCCTTTGGTTTGGATATTTCGGATCTGTCCATTAAGGTGATGCAGCTTAATCCAGTCAGAAGACAGGGACTTTTTCCTATCGCTTATTCAAACGTCGGCATTCCCCAGAGCATTATTACGAACCACATGATTGCCAAACCGGAGAAGTTGGCTGATTCGGTAAATCGCGCCGTAGCTTTGGCAAAGAATGTTGATACAAAATTTGTAGTAGCAAATGTGCCTGAAGCTAAATCTTTTGTTAGAATCCTCAAAATTCCCAAAATGCACGAATCCGAAATCGAAGGGGCGATTCCCTGGGAACTTGAACAGGATATACCAGTTCCAATAGACCAGGTTTATTTGGATTGGCAGGTAATAAGCCAAGACGCCGAAAACACCCATGTTCTCGTGACCGCTGCTCCTAAAGATTATATTGATTCCTTGGTTGATTCCCTTAAGCTTGCCGGTTTAAAGCCTGTGGCTTTGGAACTAGAATCACAGGCTACGGCTCGGGCGTTGGTGGGTAAAGATGATGCTCAAGAAGCAATTTTGATTTTGGATATGTCTATGATGCAAACCAGTTTTATTATTGCCAATGCAGGAATACTCGAGTACACCTCAAGCATACCTATTGCCGGTAGCGCTTTTACTGAAAGCATTGCCCGAACTTTAGGTATCCCGGCTAGCGAAGCGGAGAAGATCAAGCGCGAGTCTGGACTTTTAACCGACAGCAAACGCGGCAATATTAGACAAGCGATGCTGCCGATATTGGATAATGTAGTAGATGAAATAAAAAACGTCGTCAGATTTTATGAGGAACATACTCTTTTTGGTAAACAAATTTCCGGAGTTTACCTAACAGGGGGAGCAGCCAAACTTTCCGGACTAGTGGATTATATTACTGCACGACTTAATCTTGGGTCAGGCAAGCCGCTTGGAAGAATTGCATTGGGCAATCCTTGGGTGAACGTTTGTAGCGAGGAGTTGCAAAAAAGTCTTCCGATAAACAAAGAAGCGGCCTTAGATTTTACAACAGCCATTGGGCTCGCCATGAGGGGAGTGAATTATGAAAATAATTAATCTACTTCCAAAATCAGTCAGTAGGGAATTGCAGTTGGAGCTGATTGCCAGCCAAATTCTTAATTTTTGGACTTGGCTCGTGCTTAGCATGGCCGTATTCTTTACTTTAATTTTAGGATCGGTTTTTTACCTTAGGACCGAAATCCAGCGGATCGACAGTGTTATTTTTGAACAAAAGGAAGTCCTTTCCTCATCGAATACCAAGGAGTTGGAAAGCAGAGTATCAGCCTTAAATACTCAGATAAAAAATATTCAGAACTTGCAAAAGCAGCATTATTATTGGTCAGAGATGCTCACTGAGCTGGCCAATATTTTACCTGGCGATGTACGCGTAGATTTTTTGGGTGTTGATCGCACTACTGGCCTTGTTGAAATGGCCGGTTATGCCAGAAGCAGAGAAAGCGTTCTCCAATTTTGGTCCAACGTGAAGAAATCTGAATATTTTAGGGATATCAACTTCCCTCTAAAAAATCTTGAGCGAGCAACCGACGCCAGCTTTACCTTTACTTTTTACGTCAACCCGGAGGAAATCAAACAATGAATTCCTTAACCAAATTAATTTTAGTTATTGTTTTGGGATGCGTCGTTATTACCGGCTTGGTTTTATATCTCATAAAACCAAGTCTTGGCCAGGTCTCAAAGCTTAATCAAAATTTGCGTGATAAGAAAACAGAAAATAAGACTTTAGAACAGCAAATCTTGGCTTTCAGAACAGCACAATCGGATCTTGCAAAAGCTTCAGAAAAAGAACGTATCGCAGCAGCTATCGTTGATAAAGAGACTCTTGCGGAATCCATCAAAGTAGTGGAAAACGCATCTGATTCCACAGGTAGCTCACATATACTTTCTATCGAGGAAGAATTACAGGCAGCAGCGGGTGCTACAAGAGGCCGCGGTGGAGCTCAAGCCAAAGCTCCTGCAAATGTCATTTCGGGTAAGAGAGGAGTCGGGGAAGTGCCATACGTACTTAGCGTAAAGAATGATTTCATTGGACTGCTCAACTTTATCAAATATCTGGAGCATTCGCCGCACTTTACTGAAATTTCCAGCTTTGAACTGCGAAGCGAACTGACGTCTGCAGATAGCGGAGCTGTCTCATCAACAGGGCAAATTAACGGAACTTTAAACGGCGTATTTTTCATAAATAAAAAAGCAGCCGAGGAACCGGCTCAAGAAAGTACAAATGAAACTACCACAGATACAGAAAATTAAAGTAAGCATTCTTTTGCAGATGCTCCTTCTCTTGGCACTGGTAGTGCAGGGATATTTGGTATATAAATATTTGTATCCGAACTTAAACGTTTCGGACGATATCTTAACCATTAAAGATATTGTCCGGGTTGATTTGAAGTCATATCAGGACACAATCAATCTTTTAAATGATTTGGAAAATTATGTCCCGGTATCCGACGACTTAATCCGACTCAATCCCTTCCGGTAAGAAACCCATGAAAATGGGTTTTTTTTAAAATAAAAACACCACGGTAAGTGATGTTTTTATTGGTGCGCCCACCAGGACTCGAACCTGGAACCAACTGCTTAAGAGGCAGCTGCTCTACCATTGAGCTATGGACGCGCGTCGCAGTCCGGTAAACCTTCGCATCCGCTTCTAATCGTCGCGGCTGCTACGGTTTACATGCTGCTCCTTTCAAAAAAACTGTTCCCGGCTTCGCCCTGCGACTCAGTTTTTTTGTAAACTTGTTTAGGTGATGGCGGCGAGTTTAACGATTTCGTCGAAGTTATCTTCAGGCCATGTGCGGTTGTTTTTTAACAAACCACATTTCACGCACTTATGGACTAAATCATAATTATTATCTTTCTGGATAACGCTTATGGGTTCCATGAGTCCGCCGCAAGTTTCTTTGCGATCACCAGGCATAACATCAACGTGTTTACTCCAAAGGCAATTATAGCAGTGATTCGTGTATCCATTGCCAGTATTATGTTTGCCACAATGCTCGCAAATAAAATCTTCTTTGGTTCTTTGAAAGTTCAACTTGATGACTTTATAACTTTGAAACTATTATGGTGCCCTCGGAGGGAATCGAACCCCCATCACTGGTTCCGAAGACCAGTGCTCTATCCGTTGAGCTACGAAGGCTCTGCGTCGCAATTGATCAACCTTCGCATCCACCTTTGGCGAAATGCTACGGTCGATATATTGCTCCTTTCGCAAAAATTGTTCTCGGCGCTTTGCGCCTCCGACTCAATTTTTGCGGTTAATAACCTTTAAAAATCCTAATAAATATAACATATTTTAAGCTTGTAATCAAGTCTTGGTAAATGATAGAATGCTTGCAAGAGAGGTGACATGAACGGAAAAGAAGATAAAATCTTAAATGTCTCAGAGTTGGCAAAATTTTTTGGCGTTTCCGAACAGACAATTTGGCGATGGTGCAAGGCCGGCAAAATACCGGCATTTAAAATAGGTTCCCAGTGGAAGATTAGGCAATCCGATCTTAACAGAATTATTAATCAGAAGCTCAGTAAAAGATCGCACGGTTCGGACCATCCAACTCTGTTTTAATTTCCTGATGACTCAAACAAGCAACAATTCACAACAAAAAACATCCTCCCCGGTTTACATTTTTTATGGTGAGGATGATTTTAGTTTATTCAAGAAAGTTGAACGGTGGAAAGAGGAATTCGCCAAGAAATTCGGTGCTTCTGGTGTTGTTGTTATAGATGCCTCAACCTGCAGCGAAGCAGATTTGATCGATAAATTAAACCAGGTTCGTGCTCCCTCACTGTTTGCAAACAAAAAACTGGTTATCGTAAAAGATGGATTGCCCTCCAAAGCTTCCCAAGAGGAGGTAGGGGAGTTGATATTAAAAATTATTTCTGACAAGACACTCACAGATTTTTTTGTATTCTATTCTTCCAAAATAGACAAGCGGCTGAGTGTTAATAAAAAAATACTATCATCAGATGCCAATGTCACAGAATTTACTCTTCCTCACGGTAGAAACTTAAATTCCTGGATTAAAGCTTACGGTAAATATTTAGGGATAACTTTGGACGAGCAAGCAATCGAAAAATTGGCTGTATATTTAGGTCGTGACTTGGGAGAAGAAAGGAAATTCGGCGGTAGGGTAGTAGAGGTTAAAGAAGTATTCAATCTTTGGGAAGCTTCGTCGGAACTAAACAAGCTATCCAGTCATTCAAATCAAATCAAGGCTACTGATGTTGAGTCATTGGTCACTCCCAAAATATCCGAAAATGTATTCAATTTGTCCGATAGTTTATTTAGAAAGAATAAGAGAAGTGCCTTAAGCCTAATGGAGAATCTGTTTTCGGATCAGTCTATGGATGAGAAAGCGACAGCAATAAAAATCGTCGGACTTTTGGCCGAACAGATAAGATCCTTAATCTTGGTTTCGCTTTTAAAACAACAGGATTTAAACAATCAGCAGATTGCTGATGCCTTGGATTGGACTTC
The DNA here is from genome assembly GCA_035627995.1 of Verrucomicrobiia bacterium. Lineage (GTDB taxonomy): Bacteria > Patescibacteriota > Doudnabacteria > UBA920 > O2-02-FULL-48-8 > DASPKQ01. The sequence goes on from DASPKQ010000089.1 coordinate 5,391, forward strand.
TGGGCGGGTGTTTGCTGTTTCAAAACAAATGGGTTCAGTTAATTTTTCAACTCTCAAACAAATGTTGGGATCATTGCTGGATATAGACGCCACACTTAAATCCTCTGATTCCAACCCAAAACTTTTAATTGACAAGTTTATAGTAAAATACGCTTAATATAGGCATTAAGGAAGTAAAAAAACCCCCGCGGATCTCGCGGGGGTTTTTATTCTTGTTTTTGCGTGGAACTTGAACCGCCTTTTCTCCCTGCTCTTCGGGCCTTTTCTCTGTCATTTGCAAAATTTGCAGGATTGTTTCGTTGGCCCTGGGATTTTCCGCCTTTTCGTCCAGCTCGCGCGTGTCCTTCAGAATCACCAAACCATGCCATATTACTCTCCTTTCTCCGCACTTTGGTGTGGTTTACTTTTTAATTGCCAGTTTAATAGCTGGTACAGTTATTTTTAATCAATTCAGCACTTAAATCTATCCACGGCTATCATAAATTTGTCATACAAAATCGTGCGATGTTTGTTTGAATAATCTAGGCTTGTGGATCTAAGCGCAAGCAATAGGAGACTTAGGTGGTCTTGCCAAGGTTTATGCTAAGTGCTAACATATCAAGTTCTCTAATAATATCGTTAATTTTTAAGGGATTTTGGTATGAAGTTAAAGACATCACTTTTAGGAGGTTTTGGGAAGATTTTGATAATTGTAATGGCTTTCCAGGCAGCTACATTTACGCCTCCTGGACCAAAGAATGTATCAGCATCCATTGCACCAGAGCTTCCGCGAACATATGTTGATACAAGTTTTCCAGCCCAATCTTCAAGTCGCAGGATTATAAGCGTGGCTTCAAGCTGTGCAGGTAGATCCAATTGTTATACCGCTTTGCAAGCTGCAATCGATGCGGCAAATCTTGGCGATGAGGTAGTTGTCGATGCAGGAATGAGAATAATGGGCCCAATAACCCTTAGAGAAAAAACTTCTGGGAGCGGATGGATTGTAATTAGAACTAGCAACCTGGCTGGTATTCCTCAGCCTGGAACACGTGTGACACCAGCTCATGCTCAAGCAATGCCTAAAATCATTGCCCCGGGATCCAATCAATCGGCGTTAGTTACTGCAGACCGAGCTCATAATTATCGATTGATTGGTATTGAGCTCACTGAAACAGCAAACGATGATTCAAACGTTATTGTTCATCTAGGGATCAGTAGGAGCTTGTGTGCTACCTCTGCCGAACCTTACAAAATTTGCACCGACCAATCATTATTGAATCACTACCCATATAATTTAGTTTTAGATCGAGTCTACGTTCACGGTCTTCCAACTCACAACGTTAAGCGTGGTGTAGAATTAAATTCCAAAGCAGCTGCTGTTATAGATTCATATATTTCAGATATTCACGTCGTAGGTCAGGACTCTCAGGCTATTGGCGGTTTCAACGGTCCTGGTCCTTACAAAATAGTAAATAATTATCTAGAAGCATCCACTGAAAATATTATTTTCGGTGGTAGCGATCCGCGCATACAAGGATTGATTCCCGCCGACATTGAAATCAGAAAA
>DASPKQ010000090.1:0-3218 GCA_035627995.1 Verrucomicrobiia bacterium
TGACAATAGCCGGGCTCATCTTAATGTTCTTGGTCAACTCGTTTATCAGTTGGCTTATCTTAAGTCTTGGGTTAATTGTTTTTCTGGCTCTGGCTTTGGCAACCATGATCAATAATAACTCATCCGCTACCTGGTTCTGGCGGCCATTGTTGGTTCTCGTCGTTGCTATCCTTTTTGTCGGATTTCAATTCTTGCCGAACTCGATCAACCCCCGTCGTTCTGTGCGGATTAATCTGCCGGTAGAAATCCAACTTTCGAATTCCGCCAACTGGAATATGGTTAAGAATGCGTTGTCCAACAAACCAATCCTAGGCTATGGTCCGGGTACCACTGGTTTAGCTTTCGGAGAAATTAAACCAGAGAGCATCAACAAAAGTATTGTTTGGAGCTTAAATTTCGATCGGGCCTCCTCAGAAATCGCCAACATTGCTATTGAAACCGGCCTTTTGGGTCTTCTTGCCTTTGAAGCAACAGCCGTTCTGTTCCTTCTGTACGCTTTATTCTTCCTACTAAGAAGGACAGATTATCCAGGAAGAATGCAGGCATTCGGTTTTTTCCTTCTCTGGCTTTCCCTCTATATCACTCACTTCTTCTATTTCTTTAATACGCCGTTCTATTTCTTGTACTGGTTGTCGTTAGGTTTGTTTATGGCCATTACTCATTGGGAACAAAATCAGAGCGAACAGCCTAATCTGACTTTTTCTGATTCGCCTCGATCAGCTCTTTCATGGATGTTTGCCAGTTTATTAATCTTGGCAGTACTTTTAGTCGGTGGATTCTTCCAGGTTTCAGTTTACTTTGCAGAAACCGCATATGCCTCAGGAATAAAGGAGCTCAATAAACCACAGCCAGATTTTGCCAAAGTCCATTCTGATTTTGCTTCAGCAATAGAGAGAAATCAATATCGTGATGTTTATTATTTGGCTTTCGGACAGAATTTGATTTTCAGAGCGTCCCAGGAAGCGGCTAAAGCCGAACCAAACGTAGAACAATTCCAATCTTGGATTTCTACATTGGTTCAGGCCGGAAACTCTGCGGTTAATGTTTCCCCAAATAAAGCGGGGAACTGGTCTGCTCGCGCTCAGTTCTTCAATCAACTTCGACCTTTGTCCATTGAAGGTACGGACCAGGCAATCATCAGTTCTTGGGAAGAGGCAGCTAAGCGTGATCCGCGAAATCCGGCGGTCCAGGTTCAACTTGCTTTAGCTTATGCAAACGCAGCAGAAACTATTGATGCCAAAATTGTAGGTGAAGGAGGCGCTGACACAGATGGTGACGGTTTGGTTGATGCAAAAGAAACGGAATTAGGATCTAATCCAAGGAGTTCAGATTCAAATGATAACGGTGTAACGGACGGCGAAGAGGTAAAAGCCGGTTTCAACCCAGCGGGAGCTGGCAGATTATCATCCGCCCAATTGCGAAACTTCACCAAGATTGATGAGAGCATGCTTAAAAAAGCAGAGGATGCACTTCGCAAAGCTATTCAAATCAAAGAGGATTTACCCGATTCTTACGTGGCTTTGGCCCGAGTTTATGAAAGATGGAATAAATTGGATCAGGCGAGAATGCAACTTGATGACGCCAATAAGAGATTTGCAAATAACAGTGAGATTAAATATGAGCTGGGTCGAATTACATTCAATCAAAGAAATTATCCGGAAGCCGAAAGATTATTCAACGAAGTTGTACGGTTGGTTCCGAATCACGCGAATGCTCACTATTCCTTAGGACTGGTGGCCCTTCAAAAAAATGACAGGGCTAAAGCATTAGCCGAATTCGAAAAGACCAGGGAAATTACAGGACCAAATGTTGACCTAGAAAAGGTAATAAACGATCTTAAGAACGCTACTTCTGGAAGCTAATCTAAGATACACTAAAAAACCATCGGTAATAACGGTGGTTTTTTAGACTTTGTTAGGTATTTATGCTATAATTTTTGTACTGATTAGACGGGAAGAAATCAAAAATATAGTAGGTAAATGATAATCAAAAACTTTATCCAAAATCTCAAATACGCTGGACCCGGGGCGTCTTTTTTATTAACAGGCAAAAAATAATGCACCGAAGCGCAACTAAAAAAATATTAGCAAGTTTGTTTATCCTTATCCTAATAGCGATTGCGTCCTTTAGTAATCCAGACCAAAAGCACGTACAAGCTGCTGTCTTCACCGATAATTTTGATACCGATCCTTATGCCTCAGGCAGATGGGTTAATGAAATCTTGGGCGGTAGTTGGGATTCCGTTAACCAAGAATTTGATTTAACTGATGACAGTGTTGCGATTAGGTATGCCAGCACGCCTGGAAGTATGGATCACGAAGCCCAAGTAACCGCCCTTGCAATGTCCGGATCGAGAATGGTTGGGCCTGGAGTGAGATTTGACCAATCAGGTGCTGACACCATGTATGGTTCGGTTTTTGAGGCTGGTTTTGTCAATTTTTATAGATACAACAACGGAGTACGAACCACTATAGCTTCCATTTCCATCGGAGTGCCTTTTACTTCTGGTAATTTTTACTCGATGAGAGTTGCTGCAACTGGAGGGGTAGGGAACAATGTTGTATTAAGTGCATGGGTAGTTGATCATGGCTCCAGTAAACCATCAGACCCGGGCTGGGTTGGTTCTGATAACAGTCCCAACGTTACTTTCACAGATAACTCAGTAGACCGATTGGACGATGCTGTGAATACGCATGGCGGGATTGCTGGAAGAGGTAATGTCGCTGTCTATGATGATCGACATGATTATTTTAAAGTCAGGGCTATTTCTGATCGAGGTGGTTCTCCAACTCCGCCACCACCTCCACCACCAGCGCCTCTACCTCCGCCTCCTCCGGCTCCATTGCCTCCTCCGCCACCACCTTCTCCGCTTCCACCTCCACCACCACCATCCAGCAGTGACAATCCTGATGCTTATCCGATAGCTACGACTACCTGGACTTCTAATGACTTTGAAGCTCAGATTAATTCCCAGGTTGTAGATCAACCGGGGATTGTCCGAATGGTTTGGGGTCCAACTTATGGTTTCGGTTCAACCGGAGGTTGGCGCGCCGTTCCTGATCCCAATCCAAGTGGGGGAAACGGATCCAATGAAGCTAACGGTGGGTTATTGGGAGGTATCAACCCTGGAGGAGGGGCGGGTCCAGATGTTGCGACTAGATTTACAATTTCTTACCTTATTTATTTTAGTCCGGATTTAATGAATCACATTGCGGCCC
>DASPKQ010000091.1:0-5068 GCA_035627995.1 Verrucomicrobiia bacterium
TTATGTCAAACTTAGTACTGTATAGAAAATATAGACCAACAACATTCAAAGAAGTTGTGAGCCAATCTCATGTTAAAACAACATTAGCGAATGCTGTTGCTAACGGTCGAATTGGACACGCTTATTTATTTACAGGTCCAAGAGGTGTAGGTAAAACTACGATTGCCAGAGTATTGGCGCGCGCGGTGAATTGTTTGAATATGTCGAACGGCGAACCTTGTAACCAGTGTGATATGTGTAAAGACATCATGACCAACACTAATCTGGATTTAATGGAGATTGATGCTGCCTCACATACTGGAGTTGATAATATCCGAGAATTGATTGATCATCTCCAATTTGCACCGTCTAAGTCAAAGTATAAGGTCATTATTATTGACGAAGTTCACATGCTCTCCAAGGGAGCCTTCAATGCACTATTAAAGACACTTGAAGAGCCGCCTAAGCACGCTATATTCATACTCGCAACCACTGAAATTCATAAAGTCCCTGCAACAATAGTTTCCAGAACCCAGCGATTTGATTTCAAAAAAGTGAGTATTTCGGATATTGCCAAACTTTTGAAATACGTTTGCGACGATGTTGGAATTAAAATTACCGAAGAGGCCTTAACCGAAATAGCTATCGCCGCTGATGGAGGGTTTAGGGATGCCTTATCTCTCTTAGATCAGGTGATTACCTATGTTGACGGCGAGGTAACAGAAACACTAGTAGAAGAAGTATTGGGACTGACTGGTGTAAATACCTTGATTAGCTTTTTTGAAATCCTTTCAGCTAACAAAAGGAAAGAAGCAATTAATTTTATTTCGGAGTTGATGTATTCAGGAAAAGATCTGTTTCAGTTTCAAAAGGATTTTTTGGAATTTTTGCGGAAGCTTATGCTTGTTAAAATCGAAAGTACTAGTAATCTCGAATACGCCGAAGACATCAAAGAGAAAATAAAGAGATTGTCCGACCAAACCAACCTTCCATTTATACTTAAGGCAATTGAAAATTTCCAAATTGCAGGAGTCGATTTAAAGAATTCTACGATTCCAACTCTCCCCCTGGAACTTGCCGTTTTTAAAACGACCGAGGATCAGACCTCGGGTTCAGTTGTCGAGAAGCCCGAATTGTCAGCGCAAACAGAATCGGAAAATTCAGAAGGCTTAAATTCCATAGTAACTAATTGGCCACAAATTATGGAAAAAGTGAAAGAATATAACCATTCACTCATCAGCAGTTTAAAGCTAGCTCAGCCCATTATGGTTACTGCTAAAGAACTTGTGCTGGCTGTGCCATATAAATTCCATAAAGATACGCTGGAGGCTCGAAAAAATCGTATAGTTATCGACCAAGTTATTGAAGAGGTTACGAAGTTGAAATTGATAACCAAAGTAGTCCTGTCAAAAGAAATGACCCAGGGAATTTCAGCGACTGACTCACAAGATACTAAAGAAGTGGATGAATCCAATCCCAATCTAGTCGAATCGGCATTAAAAATTATGGGTGGAGAAGTAGAAAAACCTTAGATTTCCTTGAAAAATTGCGCCGCAAATGCTATATTTCACTGGCTTTGGGGCGTAGCCAAGCGGTAAGGCAGTGGCCTTTGAAGCCATCATTCGTAGGTTCGAATCCTACCGCCCCAGCCAAAAAATATTATTAGCCAACCAATATGGAAAACAATCCGCTACAGCAGCCTGTGTCCGATCAAGGTAGTATGAATCAAACTGAGCCTAAGGCAAGCATTTTAAAGAAAGTTAATTATAAATTAATCCTGGCTGTTGTCATTATTCTTGGATTACTGGCCCTGGCCTTTTGGTCCAAGAAATTTTTTATCGCAGCAACCATTGATGGTAAACCAATCAGTAGACTGAGTGTTATTCGGGAACTGGAAAAGCAATCGGGAAAGCAAGCCTTAGAAGCACTAATTAATGAACGATTAATTAATAACGAAGCGAAAGTTAAGGGAATAACCGTAACAAACGAAGAGCTTCGGCAGGAAGCAGAAAAAATCAACAAGCAATTCTCGGATCAAGGGTCATCTTTGGACGCGCAGTTAACTGCTAATAACCTGAGTCGGGAAGATTTTGACAAGCAAATCACTCTTCAGAAAAAAGCAGAAAAGTTACTTGCCGATAAAATTGCGGTAACAGATGATGAGGTACAAAAGTATATAACCGACAATTCTATTACAATACCGGAAGGACAAGATGCAGAATATCGTAATCAAGTTAGAGATCAAATAAAGTCTCAGAAATTTAGTCAGCAAATTGCAACTTGGCTTAGTGATCTTCGAAGCAAGGCCAAAGTTGATGTACTGGTCAACTATTAAACCGCGAAAGCGGTTTTTTGGTAAAGCATGTTAAAAGCTTCTCAAGTAATCAAGGAACTTAAACTAAAAGCTGATCCTAAAAAAGGGTTATTTTTGATGCGCTTTTTTAAGACTGGTAAAGGAGAGTACGCGGAAGGAGATATTTTCATTGGCATAACAGTGCCACAGCAAAGGTTAATAGCTAAAAAATACTTAAGCCTTCCGCTAAACGAAAACCAAAAGTTAATTAGTAGTAAAATTCACGAATATCGATTAACCGCATTAATTATTCTCACACACCAGTATAAACGGGCGACGATTAATGACCGGAGAAAAATTTTTAGCTACTATATGAAGAACCGAAGGTTTGTAAATAATTGGGATCTGGTTGATACCTCTGCACCATACATTTCTGGTCCCGAATTATATGATAAGCCAAAAAAACTGCTGTATAAACTTATCCGATCAAAATCTCTGTGGGACAAAAGAATTGGGATTTTATCAACTCTTTATTTTATAAGACAGGGAGAGTTCGCGGACATATTAAAAATCACTAAACTGCTAATTAGTGATAAGCACGACCTTATTCAAAAAGCGCTAGGCTGGATGTTAAGAGAAATAGGGAAAAAAAATCTCGCTCCGTTGATAGATTTTTTGGAAAAGCATCATAAAATAATGCCCAGAACCATGCTTCGATATTCAATCGAACGCCTTCCATTAAAGCTAAGGGCAAAATATTTAGCCAAATAGCTCAGATAAATAGAGAGCATTGTCTGCGGCAAAGGCATTAGCATCATTATTAAAATACACAAAGAGTTCCTTAGGTTTTAGATTTTGGAGTTTTTTATGCCACTCCCCAAGCTCTTTATTGGTATAATTGGATGCAAACAGTTTAGTGCGTCCATGAAACCTCATATAAACATGGCCTGCCGTTCGAATGATTTTGGACGGCCATTCCGGTGAGTTGGTTATAACAAAGGCTACGTCATACTTTTTAAATAATTCATACGTTTCAGGAACAAACCAAGTTTTGTGTCGGAACTCTATTGCGAATTTGAATCGTTTTTTTAATTTTTTCGAAATATTTTTTAGAACTTTAAGAAAACCTTCGACTTTTTGATGGTCAGCTTTTAGACTTGGTGGGCATTGAATTAAAATGGCACCTAGCTTGTTACCCAAAAATAACGCATTTTCAAAAAAAGCAGTCAGAATTTTTTCGTCTTCCTTATCTATTTTTAGGCGTTTTATGTGAGTAAACAAGCGATAAAGCTTGAGCGTAAACACAAATCCTGGCGCTGATTCTTTTTTCCACTTAAGAAAGGTGCTTTGTTTTGGCATATGATAAAAACTAGTGTTGACTTCAACACTCCTAAACTTAGTGCTTAAGTAGTTTAACCATTTCTCTTTTGCTAGATCAGCGGGGAAAAATCTTTTATTCCAGTGCTTATATTGCCAACCCGATGTCCCAATGTATGCCTTCATCAGGTAAACATAACTGAGTATTTAAGCTTCAGCAATTATTCATTAAAACAAAGAGGCGACCAGTGTACACTGATCGCCTCGGATTAAGACGTCTTGCTGAGGCTAGTTGTTCGCAGCTCGGAGATCGGCCTTCTTTCGGGCAGGTGCTCGGCAGGGAAGATTAAGGGTGCCTAGCTTGACCACCTTAATAAACCTGTAACCTGAGACCTTCAAGGCCTCGGCATGCGTCGGGTAACGGACATCGATGTGGAACTCGTTCCGATCACCCGCATCGCACATTGCACCGCCAGTATCGTCGACTTCCCGAATGCGATTGCCAGCTATCCCTGGGATCTCAAGAACGGTACCGTATGGAAGCAGCCGCGGATCCGCGGCAACTCCATGAGTGTTGTACGCATTCTTGCTTCGCGACGTTAGACCGTCCGCAGCGCGAATCAGCTTTCCGTTTTTCCAGTACCCGGAGCAGATGTCGCAAGGACAGTAGCCTGTTACTTTGGCCCTGACTTCGTGGCCTGGGAGGATTTTGGGAATGACCTGAGCTTGTAGTAGCTTTATTACCGGTAATGTATGAGGAAGATGAAGAAGAAGTGGATCACGAATGCCAGGTCGTGAGGTCCCTATTGGGCCTTCCAGGACAGGAGTCTTAAACCTATCCAGGCTTGATGCTATCGGTACACCCCGAGGGATGATTGGCAAGGTCGCGGGCTTACGAACTTCAGGACTTGTTTTTTCCGGAGTCGGGAGTGGTACGGGAACAGTCTGAGGAGCTACCTGGGTTGGGTCTGCCGGTTTTACCCAGGACTCGTCTAGATTGCCCCTCTGAAGCTCATTAGACGGCCTAACCGCTGCCTCAGTCGGTTTAGGGCTCGACAGGGTAATCGAATAGGTGCTACCGGATCTTTTGGAGGCTCTCGCGGATGCCATGTGGACCACGGCTTCTTGCCGCGTTGGGAGCTTCAGCTCCTGTTCCGGATAGATCACGTAGTTCGGGGCTTTGACCTCCGGGTTCTTCGCGACGATGGCTGGCCAAAGATTGCCGTTGCCCAGTTTGATCCGGGCAATCAAGGACAGATACTGTCCCTTCTTCACGGTATGCGTGTTCTGGTCATCTGCGGATGCCAACGTCGGCACCAAGGTAACCAAACACACCACTGCAGCGGTGAAAGTCTTATTCAGCAAGGTATCCTCCTTGTGGGCTGAAAAGTTGAAAAGGCTTGGGCCCTCCGAAACTTACAGCCTTTTGGTGGAAGGACCCTTGTTCCTTCCTATGTCATCCGCTCCATTGCGAAAATG
>DASPKQ010000092.1:0-6749 GCA_035627995.1 Verrucomicrobiia bacterium
GCAAAGGATGGTGGGTTTGCCATTGTTTTTGAGACAAAGAAATTAGAGCCTCTTCTAAATCGGGAAGCTGAAGAGAGAAACTATTTCCCGCTTGGGTGGGGTGACGTTATATATCATGGCGACGAAAAAAAACTTCGAAAAGAATTAGGTGATCAAGTTAATATTATAAAAGATTTACTTATGAGACTGGCTCAGGCCAGAGCTTTTAAAACCGAAGTACCCGTTCCTGAATTAATAGAAACAGTAGCGTATGCCGTATGTATTGCGCTTTATAAGCACATCGGATTTGCAGAAGAAAACGAAGTTAGAATATATGCCTACAGACCGTGCGATAGAGTTTACAAGTTAAGTAAGGCAGTTGGTGCTGTTCAGCCGCAAGCCGAAATTCATAAAAATAAACACGGCAAACCATACATAGAATTATTCAGAAATTTCCGTGAACCGCTTCCCATAAAAAGAATAATTGTCGGGCCTCAAAGAAATAAAGAAAAAGTAGCGCAAGAATTAAGGAAAGATTCAAGATTAAGGGATATTGTTAGCGTTTCTGGAATACCTTACATTGAACAAAGTTGGGGCGAGGACAACTAATGACCGAAGGTCAAAACTTTGATCTGTTGAATGTTGGACAAATCATTCGAGAGTTTCGCAAAGAAAAAGGCATAACAATCGTTAAGCTTGCCGCTAATATAGGTGTTGGTCAGGCGTACATTTCAAAGCTTGAACGCGGTCTTATAGTGCCTACTAAAGAGCAGCTGGAAGTTATTGTAACTTCCGTGATGAGTACTGATGAGCGGTAATTTACCAAAGATTAATCCCACTATTCATCTCTCTAAAACGGATGCTGCTAAAAGGCAGATTGAAATGGCAGTTAAGCTTTTTTTGCGAGACCAGGACCCTGTATCAATTCATACGCTTACTTCCGCTGCATACAATGTTCTTTTGGATTTGAAGAATAAAAGAAAGATTGATCTAGTAGTATTGAAAAGTACCAGCTTCATTAAACCGGGTAAGGAGAAGGAATATCTCGCCATATTGAACCAAGCGGAGAATTTCTTTAAACATGCAGACAGAGACCCAGATGAACTTTTGAAGTTTAATCCAGAGCTGACTACTTATGCTTTGTCGGACGCTATTAGAGTTTATTACGTTTTAACGGGCGAAAGCACTCCTTTGATGAAGGCTTTTAATATGTGGTTTATGTTGAGACATACAGACCTTGTTGACAATCCTGAGTGCAAACAAATACTTCATGAGATAAAAACTCTCGACGTGCTAAATGTTAATAATAAGCAAGCGTTTCTTAACATATTGCCTCAATTGGATGTTATTTAATAATGATTAAGCGAAGATACTCGTGTAACTCATGTGATTGTACATTTAAATTTATTAGCTTAGTTCCTATAATTGATTGTCCTAAATGTTTTGGAACCGTAAAAGTAATAGAGACTCTCTTCTAGTGAGGCATCCATGTATCTTTCTTACTTTATCTTCGCTCTTTCGGGTTTAGCAATCTTCGCGTTTGCAAAGGGAAAACCTGTTTTATTTGTCATCACCCTTGCCGTTCTCGCTGTTGTATTTATCACGCTGAACCTTATCAATATGTCCTTAGGCGAATAATTTTAATTAAAGAAAAAATCAAAGTTGACGTAAGGTAAACCGCGTGGTAACATCCATTATGGTCAAAGTTGACACCGAAGATTTGTTAAGCATCACAGATTTTGCAAAAGCAGCACGCATGACCAGACAGGGTGTCAACAAAGCTATAAAAGAAGGACGCTTAAAATTTGTGACGATCAGCGGACACAAGTTCATGAACAAAGCAGACGTAGAAAAATTCAGGCAAGACTAGAACGCATTTTTTTTGCCCACCAGGTTTACATGAGGTAAACAGGGCAAAAAATTTTTGTCTAGTTAGTTTACGTAAGGTAAACGAAAGGTGGTTTATATGGAACATGTACTAGGTTTTTTGGGGATTCTAATTTTTGGGTTAATGGCATTTGCGCCATCTAATAAAGAAAAAGAACAGGCGAAGTTTAAACGGCTCTATCGGAAATTAGTTCTCAATCGGCAGTTCGTATCTCCGGAGCAGTGGGGAACACAGGAGCCAAATTATTCGCGGATAAAGCTAGCGGTAGGCCAAAGGAAACTTTTAAAAGACAAAGATCAAATCATTCAAATTAAGGAGAGTGTTAGCCATGAAAAGACAGCAAATCAAATACCTACAGCCTGAAGAAATCGAATCGCTTCTTTCAACATTGAAGGCAGACAAAAAAGCGAAGCGTTCATATTGCATGTGGAGATTGGATTTAAATACCGGCATGCGTTTGGGGGAATTAATTTCTTTGAATGTTGGCCAAGTGGAAGGGCAAAGCGGATTCGAGGTTCTTGGAAAAGGTAAGAAGCTGAGGTTCGTTCCGCTTAACAAAGAAATGCAGGAGCATATTAAGGAATATTTAAAGTGGAAGCGTTGGAAGAAAGAGCCTTGTCAGTTCGATTCTCCTCTTTTCTTGTCGCGCAATGGAAAGCGGATCACCAAAGCCGCAGCAATCAATGATTTTAAGAAATGGATTAAAAACGCAGGAATCAAAGGTGATTTTACTCCACATGCATGTAGACATACGGTCGGAACCGGCCTTTGGAAGAAGACTGGTGATCTTAAAAAAATAAAGGACTTACTCGGACATAGCCGGTTAGACACCACGAATATTTATACGCATAGCACAAAAGAAGATTTGCAAAAAGCAGCGGAGCTTTTGAGCATCTAAATGCTTAGCGTAAGGACCGTTTCAAAGCTTGTATTGGATGGAAGGCTGTCTTTCAAGATGGCCGTCCGTCTATTTGAAAGGGCCTTACTTTTACAGGTGCTGAAGAAGTTTGATGGGAATCAGGTACGGGCGGCAAAGTTTTTAGGGGTGCACAGAAACTCGATAAAAAACAAGCTTAAGAAATTCAGCGCTGCATAAAAAATTGTGCATTCTCCTATGGAGAAGTGATCTTAAAAAAATCTGAACCGAAGTTACGAGTCGGAGTATTGAAAATAGATGACTAAACCTACAACCCAAGACCTAAAGAAGGTTAAAGAAAACCTCGGACTTATTGTCCGAAACCGCGTCGTTTTTGTGACCACCGCACTAAATCTCGCAAAAGAAAGGACTTTGACTAAGGAGGAAAGCGAAAAAGCCATTGAACATGTTAACTCGGTGATCAAAGCGGTGGATGCGGAGTTATTGATTCTAATTCTAAGACTTGAACAACAGGGGGAGTTATGAATTTAAACGAAAAAGAGAGATTGGGAAGGAAGCTTCAATTTGAAATTCCCATACAGACTAAGATGTGGGCTTTAAAACGAGAGAATGTTGAATACGAGCGTGAAAGAGAACCAAATGTTCAAATCATTCCGATAACTGCATTCTTGCAGATTGCCGCTTAGGAGACTATATGCCAAGATCACACGACTGGAAAATAAGGTCAGAAGAGCAAGATAGGAGAATTGATCAAGCTATTGCTAATGCAAAGCGCTGGTGCATGCTCATTCCATATTTCGAAAAAAACAGAGATAGAGAGCTTGCGAAAAAGCTTCATCAACTTGCAGAAGGGAATCTATATTTAAAGTCCGTGTTAAGGAGTATTCCGTTGTCAGATATCCCTGAATATGTCTTAAATTTTACCGGTTTGAAGACCAAAGAATTTAGATGGTACGTGGTTGCCCCTAGATATCTTTCTGTTTATGAAGAGTCGGAAAAGAAAATGCATAGAGGGGTATCGACCATCTATTTGAGACGAAGAAATGCAAGGTTGAAAGAAGAGTTATATAATCAGTTCCCGGTTAGAAAAGCAGCTTAAACGACACGGTTTGTAATCGACAAACGAGGTATCTATGAAGAACTTACAAGATGAGCTTGTATTCAAAGTAACGATAAAAGGGCCACTTAAAAGAGAGTTTCAGAAATGGGCTCGCCGGTTAAACTCCACAATTGAAAAGGACCTGAGTAAATCAATTTATTCCGTTATGGAATCAGAAGCTAAACCTAGCGAATTAAGAAAATTGAAGAAAAAAGGCTGGACTAGGACTTCATGCTGCAAAGTCCAAAGGATAAAGCTATGAAACTTAAAATGAAAAGAAATGTAAACGATATTCTTCCAACGGACAGAAAGAAAGATGCTCCTCGGTTTTTAAAATTGCAAGAGGAGCTGCAAAAGATAATCGCTCAAGAGCTAAAGAAGGCAAGACTTGCGGTCGGATATACTGAAGAGGGCCTAGCTCGGCGCGCGGGATTTTATACCTCTGAATACGTGGCTTTTGAAACGCCTAACGGTAAAAAGCTTCCGGCTCTTGCTGAGTTATGGCGAATTTGCGTAGCCATGGAGTATCCTTTCGACTTCTTATTGCAGAATAAAGCCTTTGAAGAATGCTTTGGGCTAAACGCTTTCCAGAAGAAATACCGTTTTGAATGCTAATAAATTAAAAACTTAAATATTTGGTTGACGCTAAAAATTTCGGTGATAGACTTTATTTAATTCCAGCTGAAAAGCTGATTGCTCTTTATAGTCAGAAAGCCGCCCGTCAGTAGTTTTGACCACCGGCTACACAATTAGGAAACAAAAGGTTTAACCCCTGCAAAAGCAGGGCCTAAACCCCGAACTGAGGATTAACCTCCTTGGCTCGGGGTTTTTTTTTGCCTTTTTTCGAAATTCGGAGGAGCCCATGAAGGAAGTGAAAGTATATAGCATTGACGCTGTTGCTGACTTTTTAGGAGTCAGTTTTAGCAGCTTGGACGCGATGATCAGAAAAGGCCGGGTACCTGCGCCTAGGTGGGCTATTGGTGGAAGAATGAGGTACTACTTGTCTGAAGACCTTCCCATATTGAGAACTGCGGTTGAGAAAGTGAATATGCCGCAGGAGTCAATACATGCTTGAAACTTCAAATAACAGATCCGCATCAAATCCAGAACATATCGGAAGCATAATGCCGCGTGTCCTGGAAGAAATCGCCGTGAAGGCAGGGAAGCGCGAATCATTGAGAAAAAACATGCGTTGGGAAAAAAGCAAAGGATTTGAAACATTTAATCCTGTTTGGGATAAACAATCAGGGGCTTCGTGTGAAGAGGAACTGTTAGAGGGTAACTCCATGTTATGCGCATTGGAGACTGACAGCAAGCCTTTTCCGTGTTGCCCTCAAACTTTTGAGGAAACAACGCTTTGAGCAAGCTTCCAGCATTCCAATTTTATCCCGGGGATTGGCAAAAAGAACCGACCATAAAAGCATGTTCAATAGCCGCAAGAGGTCTCTGGTGGGAAATAATTTGTCTTCTTTTTGAATCCGAACAGCGTGGCTTCCTTTTAATTAGTGGGGACCATAATTTTATCCAAAAGTTAGCGCGTTTAACCGGCACTTCCGTTAAGCAGTGCAGCCGACTTTTAAACGAATTGGAAACAAATAAAGTTTTCTCAAGAGATGATAACAACATCATTTATTGCAGACGGATGGTTAGAGACGAGCACAAAAGAAAGCTTTGTGTTGAAGCTGGAAAGCGTGGAGGAAATCCGGCTTTGACCCTTAAGGGTACGGTTAACTATAAGGATAAGCAAGATGCCAACCCAAACCTAACCCCTTCATCTTCATCTTCAACTTCATCTTCAAAGATTAAGGAAGTAAAACAAATTTTAGCCTTTTGGAATTCCTCTGGATTCCCAGTTTCTAAAGACTCAAAAGCTGTTTCAAAGGCACTTGATGGGTGGTCGCCGGATGAGATCGTTGATGCAATAAGCAATTACAAACTCATTTTGCGAAGCGAGGAATTTATTCTGGAAACCGAATGGACTCTTGGCGTCTTTTTGAATTCTCATATTGAAAAGTTTTTATCCTTAAAAAAAGCAGAAGAATTTTACAAGCGGAGAAATGGAACAAATGGAAAACTTCATGCCGACGTTAGTCCAGGAGAAGCTTACGAACTCCTCGAACGAAAAGAAGCTGCGCTATCCAGATAATCCCGTAATGCAAGAAAATTGGGAGAACTGGGTAAAGGCTGATATCAAGTTCATCGAGGGAGAAATTGCTTTCTTTGAAGATTTCGTCAAAAGGCAGTGGAGTGATTTTGAAATTAGCGAAGGTTCTAACAGGATTCTAGAGATGCAGAGAAGAGACAAGTTTTTTTTGGAAGAAGCTTTAAGACTTGGAGATTACCCGAATGCGGCAGCCTGAGTACGAGAATCTATACCAAATTTATCTAGGGTTAAGAGCTGATATTGCGAAAAGGACCGAAAGGCCAGAGCTTCCTTTTGGTTTAACCGAGTTGGATAGTCGGACTCATGGTTTGAGACGTGGCCGGATTACCGTTATTGCTGCTCGTCCTTCTGAGGGTAAAACGTCTCTTGGCCTACAAATCGGATGGAATCTCGCCTGCTCTGAGGGAAAGACAGTTTGTTATGTCTCTCTTGAAGATGACCGGAAGCAGCTCGTTGAAAGAGTCCTTTGTAATGCGCAACGCATTGAGAACACGCAGCTGATTAGAGGCCTATGGTCTGAGGACACCGACCGCAAAGCAAAAGCCATGGAAGCTGCTTTTAAAAAGATAAAGTTCTTAGTCGTCGATGGCTTTGGATATAACTGGCAAGAGTTTCAAACTCTCATTGAAAAAACCCAGCCTAAGCCGGATGTTATCTTCCTCGACTATATCAACATGATCGAACTCAATAAGGGAATGAATAAACGGGACACAATCGGAGAATTCATCCGAGCAAGTAAGGC
>DASPKQ010000093.1:0-6337 GCA_035627995.1 Verrucomicrobiia bacterium
AAAAGTTCGGAAAGGGCGATCAATTGGTTTGTCACTACGCGTTCGATCAGGACACGCTCTGCCTGATGATCGAAGAGCTCGCGATCAATCAGAACACTCTCGTGGTTAAGGCAGCTTGGTCGGCGCTGTGGTACCAAAAGCTCACCGTCCTCGGCATGGCTCAGCGTTGGATCAGAGAACCGGCGGAAAGCATGCTCTATCTCCCGCTCCTAGAAATCGAAGTTGTCGAGGAGACGGAAGACGCCTTAACGCTCTTTGATACGTCTGACGATCACCTACTGGAGTTTCTCAGGCCCTCTCATCCAACGTTCGTATCCGAGAGAATGACAAACGTGAGCGGCCTCGGGCACAGTCTTCGTACACTGCACTGAGAGGAGTGGTTATGGCACGTCAGTTCAACTGGGAAGATGCCCTCAAGTTCGGGGCAGGCGATCAGGTCATGATCCTCTTCGCTGAAGGAGAAGGCGCGCTGGTTCGGGGAGAGATCGAGGGTTCAGCCATCGATCCTTGTTCCATGAACGCATCGTTCTCCCGTGCGTGGTTCAGTCATGTCGACACGACCGGAAGCTACCCTGCCAGTTGGCATCGGGTTCATCCCCAAACCCTGGGGATTCTCGACGCCGTCTTCTGTCAGATGGAAGTCGTGGAAGAAGAAGAGGGTTTTCTGCTGGTATCGGACGTACCGAGTGAGAGAACCATTTACTTCTTCAAACCCGGACACCGCGGCTACGTCCCGGCTGAAGTCCTCAACTGCCAGCACTGCCGTGGAATCGGCACGGATCGCGGTGATCAAGCGAACGCTCAGGTGCACTGCGGACATGAAGTTGAGCCATTCAACGTCCTGCCCGCCGCATTCCGCGAAGCGGTAGCGGCTCTTACCGCCACCCAGCCGGAAACACCTCGCGAGCTCTAGCTCTTCATCGCACCGAAACCAAAAGCCGGACGCAAGTGCCCATACTTGCTCCGGCTTTTCCTTTTATCTAAAATAAAAAAAATTAAGCTAACACTAAACTATTATCCTTTACCCTTATTAGGCGAGAATTTTTAATAAAGTGCTCTTCGGTGGAGGTGATTACTACTTGGTTATCATTTATATTTTCTAAAAGCTTAAGCCTCCGCGAATAATCTAATTCGCTAAATACATCGTCCAACAAAATAATTGGTTTGTCTTCTCCCACTTTAATATAGTCGGCTTGGAGTATTTTTAAAGTTAGAATTTGTTCGCGCAGTTCGCCTCGGCTGGAGTTATAAATATTCTGAACTCCGTCCTTCATTATAGTGAAATCGTCTCTATGGGGGCCGATAAGATTCATACCCGAGCCGACCTCGGCATCCAAATGATCATTCAGCTTCTGGATAAAACCTGCTTCCGAGATATTTTCCTCAAGACCCTTATATATAATCTGAAATTCGGTTTTAAAATTGGTTAAATTTTTATATATTGCATTGAACCGATCGTTTACGAAATCGAGGAAGTTCCTTCGTGATCTTGTTATTCGAATCGCAACGCGGGCCAGCTCCTGATTCCAGAAATCCAATTCCAATGGATGCGCTTGCTTTTCTTTGATCTTATGTAAAAGTGCTCCTCTTTGTTTTAAGATATGATCTAAGGACTGCAAATCCAGTGAGTAAAGGCCCTCCTTTTCAACCAAAACTTCGTTTAAAAATTTCCGCCGAGCGTCCGGACCCAAAATAAACATGTTGAGATCCGTAGGTACAAATAAGACAGTTTGAAAAGTCTTCCAGGCTATTCTTTTTATCTTCTGTCCGTTAGATTTAAAGACCCGTCGCATCATTGGTTCTTTTTGCACCACGACTTCCAAGGACTCACCTGTCACCTCTCCTTTTATTGAAAAATGTTGTTCTGAGTGCTGAACCAAATGCTGATCCGGGGATCGGAAGGATTTAAGATTGGAGAGATAATAAATACTCTCCAGAAAATTGGTCTTACCGGAAGCGTTTTCTCCAACAATTAAAACAAGGTCAGAGTCTAAGATTATCTCTGTCTTTTTATAATTGCGAAAATTTTCTAATGTTATTTTTTCTAATCTCATAAAGACAAAACCCAAACATCAGATTTTTGTTTGGGTTTTGAGTGGGTTGTGGTCTTTAATTAGATTTTGATTGGCATCACGATATAAGTGTAGTTGGTCCGTCCCTCAGGCACCATCATTGCCGGACTGGAATCCGAAATGAGTTTCAAGGTTACATTCTTTTCACGAAGATTATTTAAGCAATCTAAGAGGTAACGAAAATTGAATACTGCGTTATTGCTTTCTCCTACAACCTTAGCGGGTATCTTTGTGGTGTTTTCGCCGGAGGCTGCGGAGGAAGCTTTTACTACAATTCCATCTTTCTCTGTAACCTCAAGCTGGATATTGTTTGATTCGGAAGCAAAAAGTGCTGTAGCTTTTATTGCATGGAGTAGTTCTTCCCTAGATACGTTTGCTTCGGTTTTAAATTCTTTCGGAATAATTTGGCGGTAATCAGGATAGGCTCCGTCAATCAAACGAGAAATCAACTCTGTCTCATCGTATTTGAACAATACCTGAGTTTCTGAGAAATAAATCTGAACTTCACCTTGACCAACAGAAAGAATTTTATATAGTTCACTGATCGTTCGGAAAGGAATAATTACATCTTTAAGCTCTGAAACCTGTCCCTTAAGCACTGCGATTCTCTCTGCCAAACGATAACGATCAGTTGCGGCAATTCGTACCCGGTCATCTTCAAAAACAAAATAAACGCCTGAGATTTCTGGTTGGGTTTCATTCTGGGCAGTAGCCCAAATTGTTTCTGATAAAGCATCTCTTAATTCCTGACCATCGATTCTTGCAAAGGGTTCATCTCCAACTACGGGAATTAAAGGAAAATCATCAGCGGAAAGTCCCTTAATATTTGTGTGGTAATTTTCGGATTCAACGGTAAGTGTCGTCTCTTTCTTCTCCAGGACAACTTTATCTGTAGGAAGATTATTAATATAATCGTTTATTAATCTCGCTGGAACTGTTAACGATCCTTCTTCTTCGATTTTTCCGCCTACCCATGTATTCACCCCTATTTCTAAATTGGTTGATGAAAGTCGAACACGACCCTGATCTGTTTTTATTAAAATATTATTTAAAACTTGTAATGGGTTTCCAACTCCCACCACTCGACTAACCACATACAAACCTTTCTTCAAATTATCTTTCGTTACTATTAACTTCATATATAAGTATTAATGATAATAATGATAAGCGTGGTGGATTTGTGTATTAAGTTTGTTTTTAAACGAATTGCTAAGCGTTTTAAAATATTTACGAAAATTTTTACTCGAACGTTTTGTATGTAAGTTGTTGGTAATTGCTTGATAAACTACCAAGACTATTTTTTAGAACAATCTTATGTACTCCTTACCTACAAGTTGTTAGCACTTCCCAACAGATTACTAACAGCTAATTTAGGTACAACCGGTCACGTATTAAATCTATCTCTTGCTTCAGTCCGGTTTTTTCTTTAATAAATCTTTCTATCTTATCAATCGCATGAATAACAGTGGTGTGATCGCGTCCGCCAAAAAATTCTCCAATGGAAGGAAGAGAGGTTTCCAATTCTTTTCTGATCAAGAACATAGCAATTTGTCTCGGGTGGACATATTCTTTCTTACGAGATTGTTTTAGTAAGTCCTCAGGGGAAACATTATAAAAATCAGAAACGATTTCGATGATCTTTTTAGCGGAGACTCCCCGTTTTTTGGGAGGAGTGATGACGCTAACCAAAATATTCTTCACCTGATCAATGGTTGGACGCGTGTTATTGAGTTGGCAGTACACCATAAGTCGGTTTAAAGCGCCTTCTAGTTCCCGGATGTTGCTTTGGATGGTTTCCGCGATGAATTGGAGGATTTCGGGTTCAATAACGTAGTTTTTTTCCTTAGCTTTGGTGCGCAAGATAGCTAATCTTGTCTCCAAATCCGGCGGCTGAATGTCTGCAATCATTCCCCATTCAAATCTGGACACTAAACGTTCCTCAATTGCCGGTATTTCCTTTGGAAGCCTATCAGAAGTCATCACTACCTGCTTGTTATTTTGGTGCAAAGCGTTGAAGGTATGGAAAAATTCCTCCTGAGTTCCTTCCCTACCCGCCAAAAATTGGATGTCATCAATTAAAAGAACATCGACATTGCGATAAAGTGATTTAAATTGATCTGCTCGGCCCTGAGAAAGAGCAGAAACGAATTCATTAGTGAATTTTTCTGAAGTACAATAGAGTATTTTAGCTTCAGGGTTCTTTTTTAACACCTCAGCACCTACTGCTTGCATTAAATGCGTTTTACCCAAACCAACACCGCCGTAAATAAAAAGCGGATTGTACGTATGACCCGGCTTTTTGCTTACAGCTTGACTTGCGGCGTGAGCCAGTTGGTTGTTGGACCCGACTATGAACGTTTCGAATGAGTATTTTGGGTTTAGAGACTGGTTTTCCTGCTTCTTAATCTGAGTTCGTGTGACTTCTTTGATGACCTGAGGTTGAGTATAGGCAGGACTGACGATTTGGTACTTAACTTCCTTGGTTTCCGGGGCGATTGTTTTTAATGCTTTGAGAATTTCTTGATGATATTTGTTCTGCAACCACTCTTTTGTGAAGGCGTTGGGTACGCCGACCACTATTCCGGATTCACTCTTCTCTATAATGGAAGTGTTTTTGAACCAGGTGGTAAAGTTCGCTTTGCTTAAGCTTAATTCTAGGTTTCCTAATATTGCTTGCCAAAGCTGTTGGTTTGTCATGTTTCGTTTCTGTGAAGTTTATAAATAACGTCTGTAATATTCTAACAAATAAGTTATCAACATGTAAACACCCAAATTATGGCTTATCTTAGCCAAATTCCTTTTATCCTGTTCATATGGTGTGGATTAGCGGTGCATAGTGTGTACAAACTCAGACAGGGGTGACAAACCCAACTTTTTTAAGTATAATATCGAGGTCAATTAATTTAGCGTTCAGGCTTAAAGAGCGAAGGAATTGCCCTTAAGACCCTGACAAACAGATAGGATATGAAGCCCACTTATAATCCAAAAAAGCTGCACCGCAAACGAGTCCATGGTTTTAGAAAGCGCATGAAATCGAGAAACGGCAGGGCCGTGCTCGCCCGTCGCAAACTCAAAGGACGCAAGAAGTTAAGCGTTTAATGGCAGCAAAGAAGTTAGTATTCTTACAAACAGATAAAGATTTTTCCCAATTTCGGCAATCAAAAATCACCTCATCTCCTTCATTGAAGCTGAGGTATCGATATAATACTAACCAAAACTTTCCGCGTTTTGGTTTTATTATCCCAAAAAAGATTTTACCCAATGTTACCGACCGAAATCGGATCAGGAGAAGAATCAGAAGCCTGCTCGATAAGCACATAAACCATATCCGACCAGCTGACTTTCTGTTTTTTCCTCTGAAAAATAGTTTAAAATTAAAATTCGAAGACTTTGAAAAAGAATTCACAAGTCTGTTTGAGAAGGCACGTTTATGGAAACGATAAATTTGCTGAGCAGAATATTGGCGTACCCATTATTTCTCATGGCTCTGCTCTATCAGAAAACTATTTCCCCTGATCACGGCGTTATCCGTCACTTGTTTTCATATGGTTATTGTAAATTTTATCCAACCTGCTCAGCTTATGCTGTCGCGATATTGAAAAAAGAAGGAATCTTGGGCATTCCAAAGATTTTTATAAGAGTTGTTTCCTGTAATCCTGCTAGCTTGGGCGGAGTGGACCTTCCTTATCAAAACTATCCAAACATTAAATAATTTATAGTTCATGATTGAATTTTTAAAAACAATATTGTTTGAACCACTGCTTAACCTTCTGGTATTTTCGTATAACTATATCCCGGATATTGGCATAGTTATCATTTTGGTAACTATTTTGGTTAGACTTTTGCTTTTTCCTTCATTCCACAAGTCTCTCAAACATCAAAAGGCAATGACTGATCTTCAACCGAAGATGAATGAGATCAAGGAAAAGTACAAAGATGATAAAGAACGGCAAGCCAAGGCCATCATGGAGCTTTACAGCGCCCATAAGATCAATCCGTTAAGTTCTTGTTTGCCACTTTTGATCCAAATTCCCATTCTGATTGCCATGTACCAGGTTTTCATTCAGAGTTTAAGCGGTTCAAATTTAGAAGGTCTATATTCCTTTGTTCCCCGTCCAGACCACATTGATCCGATGTTTTTAAACTTCACTGATCTGTCTAAGAAAAACGCGATAATGTCAGTAATTGCCGCGGGTTTGCAATATTTCCAAGGTAAGTTGTAGCAGCCAAAAGTTAAGGCCCAAGATCCAACAGCTCAGGCTATG
>DASPKQ010000094.1:0-12989 GCA_035627995.1 Verrucomicrobiia bacterium
GACCCCAAGAAATTACGGAAACCTTAAAATCAGACAATGGAAACAAAAACGGTGTGGCAAAAAATTCTTCGGTGTGTGTAAAAATATCTATAAAAATATGCAACGCCCAGCCAAGCAAAATCCATGGAAATCTTTTTAGGAACAACCACACAACAACTGCCACCGCCAGCCAGATTACAAAACTATGAGTATAGTTATAGGATTCGCTGGCGTATTTAAATAAGGGATTATCTGGAAACGCCGGCGGGCCAAAAATAAACTTTTGACCCGTGAATAATATTCTATATAAATAGTAAAGAAAAAACGGCGCAAAAGAAACCAGATCCGGCAATACACCAAAAGCTATGCCCCAAAGAGTCGTCCTGCAATTATTCCTGGTTTGCGGAATGACTTTGTACATTATGTTGGTCCAGAGACCGTGAGCTAGCACATCCATGTATTTTTTTCCTATAACATTATTTGCCCCTGATGTTATACTAACTTTACTTAACCAAATTAACAATGATTCCACTATCTGACCAGGAACATCGGCCAAATAAATTTCCAATAATTACAGTTTTGCTTATTGCCATCAACGTCTACTTCTTTTTGACGGTCAATCCGGCATCAATCGAACTTTATGCGCTTAATGTTTCTGATTTTTTGGCTGGCAGAAATCTCATAACTCTCATTACTTCCATGTTCCTTCACGCCGGCTGGCTGCACATCATCTTCAACATGTGGTCGCTTTGGATTTTTGGAGATAATGTAGAAGACGATTTGGGAATGATCGGATACCTACTGCTTTACTTTGTTTCAGGTATTGTGGGTAGTTTGGCATTCGTATTTTTAACAAGCGATCCTAATGCTGCGGCGGTTGGCGCCTCTGGAGCTATCGCCGGAGTAATGGGCGCTTATTTGGTCCTTCACCCGCGCAACCGTGTTTTGGCTTTAATTCCCATCGGTCCATTCCTGACAACGGCACGCATCGGAGCCCCTGCTTTCATTTTAATGTGGTTTGCCATCCAGTTCATTGGCTTATATTTCCTATCAAGCATTGATTCAATTGCCTATTCGGCGCACATTGGCGGATTCCTTACTGGACTTGTACTTTCCTTACTCCTAAGGAAACGGCCAACCTACGCATATTAAAACCCCGAATCGATTCGGGGTTTTATTTTTTATCCAAACTTTGAGCCAAGCGCACCCAGTCTTCGAGCTTGAGTTCTTGCGGCCTGATAAATGGATCAATTTCCGCATTCTTTAAAATATTTTGCGCTTCTTCTTTAGAAAGCTTTAAACCTGAGGCGATAGTATTGTGCAACTGCTTTCTTTTGCCAGCAAAAGCTATCTTAATTAACCTAAAGAAAGTTTTCTCATTAATATTGAATTTATTCCTAGGGATAATTTTGATGATGGCAGAGTCAACTTCTGGTTTCGGCCAAAAACTGTCCTTAAGAACAGGACTCACAATTTTGGCATCGGAATAAAACTGAACCGAAAGGCCTAAAATAGAAAGCTCGCCGGCTTCTGCAACGATTCTCTCCCCTACTTCTTTCTGAACCAGTAACACCAACATGCTTGGTTTGTTTTCTGAGGAGAGCAAATTAGCAATCAGCTTCGAAGTTAAATAATAAGGAATATTTGCAACCACTTTATAAGGAGCAGGAATTTGATTGAAATTGTACCTTAATATGTCTTCTTGAATAATGTCGACATTCTTAAAACTCGATAATTCTGCCCTCAACACCCCAATGAGTCTGTGGTCCTTTTCCACGGCAATGACCTTTTTTGTGTTTTGCGCTAAGAGCGTTGTAAGAAATCCTAAGCCAGGACCCACCTCCAGAACCGTGTCGGATTTATTAAGATCCGCGGCTGCTACGATTTCTTCGAGTGCTTCCTCATCAATTAAAAAATTTTGACCCAAATAATCTTTGGGTTTAAAGCCGTAAACTTTGAGACGGTTTTTTATTTCAGTAGGTTCCATTAAAAAGTGTACTCTATGACATCGATTAATTCTTCCGGGATGGCTTTAAGGATTCGGGACGGGATAGATGCGTTTCTCATTCCGAATTGTTTACGAGACATAGCGTGAACTAAATATAAATGTTTTCTGGCGCGAGTTACTCCCACATACGCCAGCCGAACTTCTTCGGCAATGTCTTTGGGTTCCATCACGGATCGGGCGTGCGGCAAAATCCCCTCTTCCAGTCCAACCAAAAAAACTGTATCGAATTCCAAACCTTTGGCCTGATGTAATGTCATTAAGGTAATTTTGTCCGACTCAGCGTCGAATTCGTCAGTAGCGGTCATAAGCGCAACCTCTTCTAGAAACTTTTCCATTCCCTCTTTCCAAGGATACTTACCAAAGGACGAGGCAACGTTAAAAAGTTCCTGGATGTTTTCCCATCGGCCTTCTCCTTCTTCGCTTCCGTCTCGCAGGAAACTTTCGTAGCCGGTGGTTTTGATTAACTGTCTCATTATATCCGAAAGCTCGGCTCCCTCATCTAAATTGCGAATAAAATCCAAAGCTTCAAAAAAAGTTTTGATATTCGGCTTTTGGTTGAACAACTCTGCCATGGCTTTGTCGTTTCTTTCTACCAAAGCGTCCTTAAGCATATCAAAGGATTTAGGCCCGATTCCTCGCGGCGGTGTGTTTATGACGCGCTTTAAGCCTACAATATCGTTGGGGTTAACCAATAGGCGCAAATAGGCCAAGATATCCTTGATTTCCTTGCGTTCGTAGAACTTAAGGCCGCCCACAATCTGGTATGGAATACTGCTTTCAATTAAAACTTCTTCTATAGCACGGGATTGCGCATGTGTTCTATAAAGAACAGCGTAATTATTTAAACCTTTTCGGTTTTGGAGTTTGGTGACGGCTCGAAACTGCGAGCGTTTCATTATCCGACTTAAGATTCCCTCGTCTTCATCTGCTTCATACTTTAGTTCTTCCGAAACTCCATCTTGATGTTCGATGATTTTGGTAGCCACAAACCAGGCTTCAGCCATTTCATCAGCTGCTCTATATAACGTAGGACGTGTTCCTTCCGAGTTTTCGGTCCACAAAGCTTTTTTATGCTGTTGGGTATTTAAAGCAATTATCTTTTCGGCAATGGAAAGTATGGGTGCGGTGGATCGGTAATTCTGCTCCAAGCGCACGATATGGGCGTCAGGATAATCTTTTTCGAAATCCAAGATGTTCTGCAGGTTGGCTCCGCGAAAACCATAGATCGCTTGAGCATCATCTCCAACTACGAATAAATTTCGGTGCTTGCTGGTTAGCAAGTTGGTGTAAACATACTGTGCATGATTGGTGTCCTGGTATTCATCAATCAAAACGTACTGCCAACGGTTTTGATACTTCTCCAATACTTCTGGAAATTTCTGAAACAATCGAACCGGCAACATAATAAGGTCGCCAAAATCAACTGCATTGTTTTTAAGCAGCTGTTCTTGGTATTCCTTATATACATTTCTGGCCATGCGGGCAAAATTTTTGTCCCCTTCATCAATATCATACGGATCTTCCAGATTATTTTTGGCCCGATCTATTATATGAGCAAATAGCGAAGGTTTAAATTTAGTGGGATCAATCTTAAGTTTAGCCAAAACTTCCTTAAGCAGATTCTCCTGGTCATCGTCATCATAAATTACAAAGTTTGGTGTGATTCCAAGGTGTGATCCGTCCATACGCAAAATTTTCACCCCGATGGAATGGAACGTTCCCATGGTGGGAAGCGCCATCTTTTTCTTGTCCATTAACTTACCCAAGCGTTCCTTCATTTCACCGGCAGCTTTGTTTGTGAATGTTACGGCTAGAATGTTTTCTGGCCGAAAATTTAGCTTGTGCATTAGATAAATTATACGCATTGTTAGGGCCTTAGTTTTGCCGGAACCAGCGCCAGCTAATATCAACACGGGACCTAAGGGGGCTGTAACTGCGTCAAGTTGTTGTTTATTTAACCCTTGCTTTGAAGACATACTCAAATTATACTAAATCGTTCTTATTTTATAAGGGCACTTACAATTTGTGGATATTTTGGTCAAAAAATACCTCATAAAACCTACCTTTTTGAGACTATTACACAAAAGCACTCGCTTAATCTGTTGACTACAGTACCCAATCTTGGTAAGATCATAAGCACGAAAAGATAAGGACGTAATTTATTCATTAACCCCGCGATTTTGTTTGTTGATAAGTTTTGGAGGTTTGTGCACAACAAATTTTTGAGCAGGTTTGAATAAGGAGCCACTATTTTTCCCTCAAGATCCTCAGCTTCTGATTCCACAAATCAGAAAGCACTAAAATTGACGATAAAACAAAAGTCTCACTCTCACTTCACTCACCTTCGGTCCACCTGGAAAGCAAAAAGTAAATTCTCAATTCACCCCTTCCGAGCACTGCATACTCGCACGCTGCTCCCACTTTCTTTACGCGATTATTTCGCTCGCTTCAGTCTGGAATTTATGGTCCTGACTGTTGCTTGTTTTGTCGTCTTAACAAATGTTTCAATCGCTAATCACGCAGAACTTCTGGAAACTAAAGATCAAAGCGTGATTTTTTCATTCCTTAAAACCAATCCTGGTCTCAATAACGCTCTCTTTGCCAAGAGCAATACCACCACTATCTTGGCTAAGACCGATCAATGGGTTACCTCAGCCCTGGCACAGTCTCCTTTTTCTGGTATCGTTTTGGCTTCCTCTGCAAATACAATTGTTCCGGATGGTGAGGTTACCACTATTCAGGATAACGTTATTGTAAAGACTAATCCAGCAGACACTGATAACTTCATGCGACACGGCAAAACCGTTTATGAAGTCACATCCGGCGATTCGATCATTGGCATTGCTTCAAGTTACGGCATTTCTCCTCAAACCATTATGTTGGAAAACAACATTAATGAAGGTTCAACCTTAAGACCAGGACAAAAGCTAACCATTCTTCCAACCACTGGAGTCAGCCACACCATTAAGCAAGGTGAAACGATTGAATCGATTGCAGCCAAGTATAAAATCTCTGAAGATGATTTGATGGATATCAATGACTTGGAATTGCCGGATGATATTCTTGCTGGTGATGTTTTGGTTATCCCGCTTAACACTGTTGAGATGCCAAAACCAGCCACTCCAAAGTTCGTAAAGAACGATAAGGGACAAGTTGCGCTATCCAAGGCAACTGCCCCTGCAGACTTTGTCGGCGGAGCCATAAGTTTTATCTGGCCAACCACTACAACCGGCATTACCCAAGGATTCCATAGACGCCATTCCGGTTTGGATATTTCCAATAGTCAGCGCGTACCGATCTATGCTTCTGCTGACGGATTCGTTGAGATCTCCGGTTATCAGTCAGGCTACGGCAACACCATCGTTATAAATCACGGAAATGGCTTTAAAACGCGATATGCCCACGCATCGGAGCTTTACGTCAAAGCCGGCGATCAGGTCGTTAAAGGGCAAACTATTGCCAAACAGGGCAACACTGGACGCGTTCGAGGAGCTACAGGTATCCATTTGCACTTTGAGATCATAAAGAATGGTTCAAAGGTCAATCCCCTCTCCTACGTAAGACCATAAAATAAGCAATTTTAAACCCGTCCGCCAACTGGCGGACGGGTTTTTACTTATACATCCCCGCGACTTGATCGGGGATGTACATTAAGATCCCCGCTTTCGCGGGGATGGATTATATTTCGTATTCGATTCCTGTTTTCTTACCAACTTTAACAGCCCACCGTTCGAATCTTTCAGTCCATCTTTCTAATCTACTTACAGACAATTCTAACTTTTCAGTACGATGATTTATTATATGAACCTCATCGCCAATTCGATTAACGTTAACGACAAGCGTTTCTAAAACCGTCATTATCTGTCTAGTTTCGGTCTTATCAGCTTTATTCTCTTCCAGATTCTCTACCCTTTCCGTGAGTTCGTTTATTTTATTGGCGACACTTTTGCTTTTCATAAGAGTACATTATATTACTCGAATTTTAAGTGTCAACAAAAAATTCTGTGGACAAAACTATATTAATTTTATGTGCATCTGCATTTCATTAAGTTCAAATTTGATAACCATCTTAACAAAAAACCACCTATACTGACAGATGGTTTTTAGAATTGAGTTTATGGTCTCACGGTGCCGCCGGAGTCTTCAACCACGGGGTCGTCTAGATCCGTGGTTCTTAGATCATTGATTTTAACGGATGTAATCGGCAGATTTATAAATGTATCGTGTCCTTCTGCTTCCACATCCTTAATCAAGCTTATTGCTGCTCCATTATCCGCAAAACCAGGTACTACTTCCAACTGGAAGGTTAAAGTTCTGGCAGGTGTAAATCTTCCTACGAATGCTGGGACTTTTCCTAAGCGCCAGCGAATTTTGTTGGCATTGCGATCAAATACCACATTTGCTCGCTCTGAATCGGGTGCCACCACATCCTTCCAAGCGGAATCAGGCAATGGGAGTGATGCAATCAATTCTACATTCTCAAGATCATTACTAAAGTTTGTAATCAAGAAAGTTATGGCGTAAGTTGTTGATTGTCCAACCTTCATAGGCATAGCACCCGAAACATATCGCCCGCTGGCAATCAATCCTAAACTGCTGGCAATTTTGATTTCAACATCCCCTGCCCTAACCGGACTTTTGATCTGATCGCTGTAAATCGTGGCCGTGCCTTTAATCATCTGATTCTTGATATTGGTACTTAAAGTATTCTTAGTTGGAATAGTAAAGTTGATTTCGCCTTCCTGATTAGGCGAAACAAGGCTTAAGTTTTTTAACGTTGCAGATTTCCAGGTCAAAGTATTACCAGTGACAATCGCATCCGAAACCTTAAGCTGACTCGGATCAATTGCTGCTCCTTCAAGCGTGAGTGTAATGACAACGTTAGTCATTCCCCTGGTGTCATAGTTGCCGTAATTAATATTGTAATTAATGCTCTGGCCTAAAGTAATAAAGGTGTCCGGAGTTACTCTCTGTACGAGCTTTAAGGATGATGGAACAATTTTAAACGCGGCTGATGCCGTAATCTGTGGAGCAAAATTATTATTGATAGTCATGCCCAGTTCAGAGACAACCAATTTTTCCTGATTAGGATCACCGGTAAAGCTGCCGCTAACATCAACTTTGCCTCGGGCACCTGGCACAAGCTTCCCTATATTCCAAACATTATTATCCTTGGATGGTCCAGGACTCGACGCTGTAAATTTAAAGCCGGCCGGATAATGAGCCTGAACAACCACATTATCGAACTCCTGCTCAGAAACATTGGAATAATTGAGCGTAAACGTGGAATCTTGGCCATTAGTCACATCAATCGGCCCGCTAATCTCCAACACCAAATCCGGTTGCAGGATTGTTGTCTTATGACTTCCTTCAACCGTAAAAATAGAATTAAAGTTAGAAAGCTTGTAATGAAGCCTGGCTTTAATCTCCTTGGTTTCCCGAATGTTTCCAGTGAGCTTGCCCTTCACGATAACTTCGCCTTGCTGCCCTTGCCTAAGCACCGGCAGTTCAAAGGCTTGTCCGGAAGAAGTTTTTGATGATGGTGTTGAGGTTCTAAAAGTAAAATTGGTTGGGTAAAAAACTTCCATGGAAAGACCGATCAGATCCGCATTCTCGCCGTTGCTGTAGGTGATAATGTACTCAACCTCATTTCCGGAGGAAAGATTATCCGGCCCCTTGATGGTTACTTCCACGTTTTTGGATTCAGGATTCACTGGTCTGGAATTTCTAAACCAGACGTAGCCTACAACAGCTACGGCAATAGTTATGCCAGCCAAAAAGACAATCAAAAATTTGCGACCAAAAAAAGACGACGGTTTTTTAGGAGCCGGTTGTTGAGTCACGGATTGCGGCAAGTTGGCGCGATCCGTTTGGCTAAAGATTGGATCAATCTGAGTTTCCATTTTGCATTGAGTTTAAAAAAGATTTTGATTTTAAATGTCGTTCTAAAATATATTCCACAAACTCAGAAATATGCTGGTGAAGCTGTTTTACTAAACGCTTATCCGGGTTTATTTCGATGCAGGAGTTTAAATCGGTTGCTTCCAGCTGATTAATCAATTCCGTAATTTGTGGCGAGACTCGAATCGTTTGATCTGCGTGCTGCATGGAGAATCCGAGTTGAGTCAGAAGCTTTATACAAAATGCATCCAGTAAAATATAAAGCGAATGTTCGTTGACTTCACAATCGTTCACGAGCTCCAGGAACTTTAACAACAGATCAAAACTGTTTGGATTAGCTTGTTCATCAGCGGTAAGCTTAATGACCAGCTCAATTCCGTAAAGCGCTATAGCGGTTTTCTTGAGATCAGTCTTGAGATTATTATAAGTTTTGAGGGTTCGAGAAGAGATTAAAGTCGGGAGGGCTCGGCCTGAAGTGATATCTATTTCGACCAAAGTTAAGTCTTGAAAAGAGCCGGCTAGTTTGCTTTTGCTTAATCTCAATGATTTAGCAAGCAATCTTATCTTCCCCAATTCCTTTGTGTAAACAGTAGCAATTTGATCGGCTTCTTTATAGTTTTGTTTCTTCAGTATAACTCCGGTGAGTTTTCTATATTTCATGCTCGAGAAATGCCCAAAAGCACACTCTGGCCTTCGACCACAACCTCTTGCATGCCCTCTACCTTTTCCCGGTTAATTTTATCAACAAAGGTCTTTTTCCTGTCAAAAATATCCCAAGCTGATTCAATTTCTTTGCTAACAGTATCATACGATAAATTGACGGTTTCGCCAACTTTTAACCCTTTTTTCTTGCGGATGTCTTGAACGGCCCGTTCCAAATCTCGAGCCAAGCCTTCACGCTTTAATTCAGGTGTAAGTTCCGTGTCTAATTCCAGGTTCATGCCTTCAGCGCCAAGTCCTGCGAATTCCCATTTTTTAACGTTAAGCTCGTCTAAGACAATCTGCTGATAAGCAGGATCTAGATCTTCTCCACTCTTGCTGAAGTATTTAACTTTAGCCAAAGGCTGGCGAACCTTAAGATTGGCACTCTTTCTTAACGCGTGTCCCTTTTCTACCATTTCCTGCGCCAGTTTCATACTTTCCAAAACTAACTTATCCTGAACAGATAGTTCGTGGGTTTCAGGCCAGTCGGCTAAGTGCACTGATTCGGGATCAGTTTCCTGCTTAAGCACTTGCCAGATTGTATCCGCCAGAAACGGAACGAACGGCGCCATAAGAATAGCTAGATTTTTTAAGACATCATAAAGCGTTTGGTAAACTGCCGGCCCCTTGGCGTCGCGCGAGCGGCGAACATACCAAGTGGAAAGTTCATTGATGAATGTTTCGATATTTCTGCTAGCTTTAAACACATCATAATTTTCCAAAGAGTTAGTTACTTCGTTGGTCAGGTTTTGCATACGGACCAAAACCCATTTATCCAATTCACTTACCCTGTCGGTTCTGTTCTTAACATCCCAATTATCGTGATTAGCGTACGTCACCAAAAAGCTGACTACGTTCCAGAGTGTCAGGAAATTCTTGCGAATCACCATATCTAAATCTTTGACTGCAAAATTTTTGGAATCGCCGGGTTGATTGACTGAATACAAAAACCACCTTAGGGAATCAATTCCCTGTTTGTTGATCACAGACCAAGGATCAATGATGTTACCTTTGGACTTGCTCATCTTCTGACCCTTCTCATCGAGCATGTGTCCTAGGTTTATGACATTTTTGAAGGCTGGACCTTTGCCAAGCAGGGTTGAGATTGCAACCAGAGTGTAAAACCATCCACGGGTTTGATCGATCGCTTCCGAAATATAATCAGCCGGAAACTGCACTGCCACGTTGTGATGTGACTGCGCCCATGGTTTATCATGACTAGCATCAGCTGATGTATTCCCTTCGATCTTTTCTCGATTTTCAAATGGATAATGCCACTGTGCGTAAGGCATAGCACCAGAATCAAACCAAACGTCCATCACTGGAAGTACACGTTTTGATTCTGCTGAACATTTTTCACAATTCAGAGTGACATCATCAATATACGGCCGGTGCAAATCAGGCAATCCCAGGTAAATCTCGCTGAATTCTCCATATTTAGGATAATCTTGGCCAAGTTCATAATATTGTTTGAGCAGCCAAATGACATCACCGTGAGTTACAACCAAAATTCGTTTGTTCTTAACCTTACTGTTAATGTCTTGAACAAAATCAAGTACGCGAGCCTGAAGCTGATCATAGGTTTCTCCCCCTTCCGGAGCCTGAGACCACCTGGTCTTTAGCGGAAAGGCAGCATGAAATTCTTCTAATTTTTTCCCATTATATGATCCAAGATTATATTCGCGAAGTCGTGGGTCAAAAACAACGGGAATACCCAAAGCCTTACCCACAATTTCTGCAGTATGTTTAGTACGCAAAATATCTGAGGCGTAAATCACATCAACACCACCTCGCTCTTTGAGATTTTCGGCCATTTTTTGCGCCTGAGCTTGGCCTATTTCAGTTAGGTCGCGAGGAGTTGGTTCGGGATAGTTGCTGTGAATACCCAAAATATTGCTTTGGGATTGACCGTGCCGGGCAAAATAGAACAGGTTGGAATTGAGATTCAACTCACCGATTGAGCCCACGATCTGATGATGTTTACATTTGGTGCACTCCCAAATTGGGATTGGTGTGCCCCAATAGCGCTCACGGGAGATGGCCCAGTCCTTTACTTCTTTTAGCCATTCGCCAAAGCGGCCATTTTTAATGTAATCAGGCACCCAATTAATTTGTTCGTTGTTGGCCAAAAGCTGATCTCTAAGTGCGCTCATTTTAATAAACCAGGAGTCTCGTGCATAGTAAAGCAACGCTGTTGAACATCGCCAACAGAACGGATAATCGTGAGTATAGGCAGAAGTCTTAAGCAGGAAATTTTTGCTTTGCAAGGTTTCCAAAATTTTCTTTTCGGTGGCGGGATCCTTGGCAGACATTCCTGTTAGTTCAGCTACTTCGGAAACAAATTTTCCCGTTTCATCAACCGTATGGAATTTCGGTAAACCAATCTGTTCACCCAATTTATAGTCATCTTCTCCATACATCACTGCTGTGTGCACCACTCCGGTACCATCGGTAGTTGTTACAAAGTCAGCCGGATAAACTTTATACGATTTATCAGAAAGAAGAGGATTGATATCAAATAAAGGCTCATATTCCAAGCCAACCAAATCTTTTCCTTTAACCTCATCAACAACGGTCGGATTTGAATCAGAAATTACTTCCAGCCGGTCCTTAGCCAGAATCCAAGTTTCATTATTTACTTTGGCCCTTACGTAAGTAATATCATTCCCAACAGCCAAGGCCACGTTCCCCGGCAAAGTCCAGGGAGTCGTGGTCCAGGATAGGATGGAAGTATTTTCGTGACCCTTAACTTTGAATTTGATGTAAACAGAAGTTTCAGTAACTTCCTTGTAACCTTGGGCCACTTCGTGAGAAGAAAGTGCGGTGCCACAGCGTGGGCAGTAAGGAACAACTTTGTGTCCCAGGTAAATCAGTCCTTTATTCCAAATCTGTTTAAGCAGATACCACTCTGATTCAATATAAGAATTATGATAAGTGATGTATGGCCGGTCCATGTCCACCCAAAAGCCCATGCGCTTGGTCAGCTTTTCCCAATCTTCCTTAAACTGCCAGACAGATCCTTTGCAGAGTCGATTGAATTCGATAATACTTTCCCGAACGGACGGCTTTATGGATTCGATCTGCTTTTTTCCAGAGATCCCCAATTGCTTTTCCACTTGCAATTCCACAGGAAGCCCATGCGTGTCCCAGCCAGCTTTGCGCAAGACAAATCGGCCACGCATGGTTTGAAAGCGCGGAATTAAATCCTTAAAAGCTCTAGCTTCAACATGATGGAGACCAGGCTTGGCGTTGGCCGTTGGAGGCCCTTCAAAAAAGACAAATGGTTTACCATTCTTGGTTTTTTCTAAAGTCTTCTCGAATATCTTGTTTTCTTCCCAAAAATTGAGAACTTCTTCTTCAAGTTCTGAAAAATTTGGTCTAGGGTCTAATTGTTTGAATTTCATAAAAAACAAAAAGCCACATGTTTGGGTTCCCTAATTTCGGGAGGTACCAACCCAATTGGCTCTTAATTATTCCCATCTTACGCGGGGAAACGGGTAGTTTTACTTAGTTCTTCTACCAGCTCGTTCATCTGAACTTTCTGGGTGATAACCAGTCTAAGCTTTCCTTAATTATAACACAGGTTACATTTCTTCCAAAGCTTTAATACCCAATAGGTCCAAGCCTTTAGCAAGCACGTTTTTGGTGGCGGAAATTAGGGCTAGTCTCATATTCTTTTTGTCCTGATCGGTTTCCTTAAGCACAGGACTTTCATGATAAAACTTGTTCACTAATCCAGCGAAGTTATATAAATAAGAAGTCATAACATTTGGTTGATATTCCTTAACAACACTTTCAACCATATCATCGAGCTTCGTTAGCTCAACCATGATGCGTCGTTCTGTTTCAGTAACTTCAACCGAGCGATTTGGTTCGGAATAACTATTTTCTTTTTTCAAAATACTAGAAAGCCTTGCATATACGTATTGTAAGTAAGGCCCGCTGTTGCCGTTGAAATCAAGTGCCTCGTCCCAATCAAAATCATAATCACTCTTACGATTGTGCGAAAGATCGTAATATTTAATGGCCCCTTTGGCTACCGAATTGATAACTTCATATTTGTTGGCCAGGTCAGGATTTTTTTCTTCAATAATTTTTGCGACTTTTTCCTTGGCTTGGGCTAAAACATCTTCGGCCAAAACCATATTGCCCTTGCGCGTGCTTAAGGCCGAACCTTTAAAACCAATAAAGCCGTAATCAATATGCTCCCCTTCACCTTCACTCATCTCTCCCATCAATTTAAGTATGGCAAATAGTTGCCTGAAGGCGTGAGTCTGACGCGTATCAACAACATACAGTTGTTTTTCAAATCCCAAAGATTTGCGATAAATGAATGTTGCCAGATCACGCAATAAATAAGTTGTGCCTTTATCCGATTTTACGACAACCGCAACTCCCA
>DASPKQ010000095.1:0-7950 GCA_035627995.1 Verrucomicrobiia bacterium
TTAATTATTAACCGTGATCCATACCCAAATGTTTTTCGACATCCATTGCAGCCATGCACCCCATGCCCGCGGCCGTAATAGCCTGACGATACCGATAATCACGCACATCGCCAGCCACAAATACTCCACTTATATTCGTCTTGGTGGTATCAGTGGGGATAATATACCCCTTTGGATCCAAATCAATTTGCCCTTTAAAGATATCGGTGTTCGGTTTGTGACCGATTGCCACGAAAGCCCCATCAATAGGCATATTAGTAGTTTCTCCGGTGTTCACATTTTTTAAAACCACTCCTGTTAATTTCTCGGCACCTGTAAATTCAGTTACTTCGGTGTTAAATATAACGGAGATTTTTGGATTGGCCAAAGCGCGGTCAGCCATGATTTTAGAAGCGCGGAAACTATCTCGTCTATGGACAATGGTTACTGACTTGGCAAATTTGGTAAGATAGTTTGCCTCCTCCATCGCGGAATCCCCACCGCCGATAACAATGATGTCTTTGTTCTTAAAAAAGAAACCATCGCAAGTAGCACAGGAGGAAACGCCCTTGCCACGGAATTGCTCTTCTGATGGAATCCCCAGCCACATCGTTGAGGCACCGGTTGTAATGATTACTGATTCTGCCTGGAACTCCCCAGAAGACGCTTTCAATTTAAAAGGTTTATTCTTAAAATCAACTTCCGAAACGTCCTCGTAAACTATTTTTGCTCCAAATCGTTCGGCCTGGGCAAGCATATTTTGCATCAATTCGGGACCCATTATTCCCTGCGGGAAGCCGGGGAAATTTTCAACCTCCGTGGTGAGCATCAATTGGCCACCGAAGGTTAAGCCAGCCAAAATTAGAGGCTTAAGACCTGCGCGAGCAGAATAAATCCCCGCGGTAAGTCCCGCTGGTCCTGATCCGATTATGGCAACTTTATAGATTTGAGAGTCTTGCATACTACTTTCCTTTAATTCTAGGTTTCTTAATTTGAGTCCAGTCAGAAGTTAATCCGCGACTTCCCTGTTGGCTTACAATCCAATCATAAGCTGCTAAAGCCGCGGTTGCTGCCTCGCCGGCAGAAATCACCGCTTGTTTGTAGACCCTATTTGTCACGTCTCCAGAGGCAAAAACTCCAGGCACAGAGGTGGACTGATCCGGACCGACCACAATCTGGTCCTGTTCATCAACCTCCACAAGATCTTTGACGAATCCGGAATTGACTACGTATCCTAATTCTACAAATAATCCGTCCGTTTTCAAAATCTTCCTGTTTTGACTTCTTAAATCTGTGAGTTCCAGCTCTTCCAAAACCGTAGTTCCCCGAATTTGGTTTATCTGGATGAAGGGCACCAATTCAACGTTTTTCTTGCTCATGACAGCTTTCAAAAGGCCGGGATGCCCGATGAGTTTATCCGTTTTAGAGAGAGTGTAAACTTTCTTAGCATACTTTGATAGCAATAGAGCGGCATCCAAACCTAAGTCTCCGTAACCGGCAACCGTAACAACTTTATTTTTAAACAATGGAGCGTCGCACGTAGCACAGTACGATACACCCTTGCCCTTGAATTCCTGTTCACCTGAGACCATCAAGTCGCGTGGAGTTTTTCCGAAGGCTAAAATCACTGCCTTGCACTTATACTGCTTTCCATAGGCAGTGACCACAAATCCTCCATTGCCTTCAACTGACTTAACTCTACTGACTTCCGCTTCCAAAACCTGTATGTTCCATTTTTCTGCCTGCTCTCTAATAGACGAAACCAATTCGAATCCTCCGATCTCGTGAATTCCTGGATAATTTTCGATAATGTCAGTGTAGTTGGCTTGGCCGCCAATGTCCTTGGCAATTACTAAAACCTTAAGACCTCGTCTGGCCGAATAAAGACTTGCCGTAAAAGCACTGACTCCCCCGCCCACTATGATTAAATCGAACATTTTAGTAATTTCAAATTTTTAAGTTCAAAGTTTTTTGGTATTTACTTCCCGAGGTTTTCTTTTCTGCAATTGCCACTGTG
This sequence comes from Verrucomicrobiia bacterium, assembly GCA_035627995.1. Classification (GTDB taxonomy): domain Bacteria; phylum Patescibacteriota; class Doudnabacteria; order UBA920; family O2-02-FULL-48-8; genus DASPKQ01. The sequence goes on from DASPKQ010000095.1 coordinate 1,997, forward strand.
TTTTCCAAAAGTTTTGCCACGGTAATAGGCCCTACACCCCCCGGTGTTGGCGTAACCAGCTTTGCTTTTTTGTAAATCTCGTCAAAGTTAACATCTCCATGCATCTTGCCCTTTTCAAAAGAAACGCCGGCATCAATGACAACTGCCCCAGGCTTTATCATGTCGCCGCGTATCAAATTGTATTTGCCTGCTCCGGTGATCAGCACATCCGCTTGCATCGTTAATGTTTTGAGATCTTTGGTGTACTTATTGCAAACAGAAAGGGTTACAGGCATATGCATCAAAAGATTAGTTAACGGTTTACCAATAAGATCTCCCTGCCCAACCAAAACAATATGCTTACCCTTTAATGGAATTTTAAACTGATTTAAAATTTCAAGCACTGCACCCGGGGCTGGAGGAATCAAAGTGTTTTCTCCAACAACAAGTTTCCCCAGTGATTCCCAGGAGAGGTAATCCACGTCCAAGTCGGAATCAAGTTGGTTTAAGATCAACTTCTTATCTATGGATTTCGGCAGCGGAAGCTGGACGATTATTCCCGAGATGTTTTGTTTTTGAATTTTCTTCATTTCAAAAACTAGGTTCTCGTTTTTTATTGTTTGTGGAAATTCATAAAGCAAAAATTTTACTCCGATGCTTTCGGCGGCTTCTTGTTTTTTTCGGACGTATGTTTGGGACGGCTTGTCCTTGCCAACCAAAACCACAGCCAAAACCGGATGCAAGTTTTCCTTGCTAATCTTGGCTTTTAGCCGTTGCAAAATCTTATCGGCTATCAATTTTCCGTCCACTATTTGTGCGCTCATAGCCTTAGCATTTTACCATTAAAAAGGCGGCTTCTCAATGTTTAAGGGTGGACTTAAAGCCCGATCTAAGCTATAATTTTTGACTGTAACAAACCGGTTGATTATTCGATTAAATTATGGTGGAAGAAAGCGAAATTCAGGGTTTAATTGACTTGGCCAAGCAAGGTGACTCAAATGCCTTTGGCCGGATTTACGACCTTTACGCTGACCGCATGTTTAACTTTCTGATATTCAGAGTTAGGCACAAGGAAACCGCAGAGGATCTTTTACATACGACTTTCCTTAAGGCATGGACCAATCTCAAATCTTACACCCGACAGAACGCAAAATTCTCAACATGGCTGTTCCAGATTGCGAACTTCACACTCATCGACCATTGGCGAACTAAAAAAGAAGTCATCGATATTGATAAAGTCGAGAACATTTCCCATTTTGCCCGCGATCCGGTGTTGTTTGAAGAATATAGTTACCTTTGGGATGCTTTGGCAAAACTTCCTGACGATCAGCAGACTGTATTGGAACTCCGATTCAAACGTGATCTTTCTATTAAAGAAACTGCAGAGATAATGAACAAAAGCTCGGTTGCCATCAGAGTTATGCAGCACCGTGCCTTAAAGAATTTAAGGAAAAATTTAAAGCGACAAGGATTAATGTAATGTTCGGACTCGATCCAAAAACTAAGCAAGATCTGATTGAAAAACTGCAAAAGAGCAGAATGTCTTTTGGTTTTAATAAAAGCGGGGTAAGAAATCGATTGATGATGAGCATTGATCAACATCAAACGGTGGTAAGCGAAATCAAACACAATCACGGCTTCAGGTTTGTGTTAGGTTCCGCTCTGGCCGTAGTGCTTATGACTATAGGCACGTTCGCTTATGCCGATTCAACCATGCCGGGCGACAAATTGTACTTCCTTGATCAATTCCAGGAAAAGCTGGCCCTGAAATTCCCACGTTCAGCGGAATCAAAAGTTCAACTTCAGGCAGAAATTTTGGATGAACGGGTTAAAGAGCTTGGAGAAATTCCAAAAGTTGAAGATTTAACTGACGAGCTCAGGCTTAAAGCAGTAGAAGAAAGCAAAAAAAGCTTAATCGACGCCATAGATAGAACTTCCGAGCTTAAACAGAACGTAAACCTAAAAAACAGATCTAAATCCGATTTAAATAAGCTGCTTATTGATCTGGAAAAAATTGCTGAAAAGCAGGAATCCGAAGTTAACCACATAAGAGAACGCTCCTTAGATCAAGAAACTAAATTGGAACTCGAAAAAAATTTGGAAGATATCAAAAAAGCCCGCATGAGGGCGCGCTTGGAATCTGAGTCCCAAAAGATTGAAGGTGAAAAAATAGAACGCAAGGAAAACGGACTCGAAAAATTTCTAAACGACGACTAGCCTTCGAGGTATCTGGCTAGGCTTGCGTAAAAATCCTTGCGAATGGATAGCTGTTTGACCACTCCCTCCCAGACCAATTGTTTACTTTCTGGATCTACAACAATTTTCTCCAGCATGTGAGATGTGTTTATTACGTACTTGATATCTACACCTGCGTGCCAAGTGAATACTTCCATAGCCTCAGGGCCAACGGAAGTATTCTTTTTTATCATTTGTGAAATTGCGGCATACTCATCCGGAATTGCCCGTTCGTGAGCAAGAAAGGCTCCCATAACAGTTTGCCATTCAGAGGTTGAATAAATATCGGACAGTTCGGAAATATAGGTTCTTGTTGCTTCCTTTGCTTCTGCCCGAGCTATATCTTCCGATGACAAATCCAAAGCCTTAAGTAGTTTAATCCATAAATCCTGATGAGTATTCTGTTTAGGTGCAGCGGCCCCTTTGCTGCCTGCAAATTCCTCTTCGCGCTTCTGCTCCAATATTCCTAGTGCATTTTCTGCTAACGGATCGGGTGATTCGGAAAGATTGGCTATGGCAAATCCCAAGAAGCCGGGCTCACCATCTTTGCCGCCTAAAAAAGATTCCGCAGCCAAATATCGTTGAAGTATGAATTTCTTTATTTTTTCAGGTCTGGCCGAACTTTCCCTAATTTGTTTAAGTTCTGGCCAGCTTCTGACTTCCGATGTGATAGTTTCCAGAAGCCATTCCAAAAACTGCTCGCCAATGTAGTTTTGAATAGCATCATCCGAACTAACCAAGGTTTTTACGTTATTTTCAAATGCGTTCATAGTATCTGATTTAAGTTTAGATAGTTGTAGGTTTTTACGCAACTCTCTATTGTCTTGTATTTTTGCCTATTTCATCTCATTTTTTTTGAGTACATTGTACAAAACATCCTGCATATGTTGAAAGCTCTTTTTCAAAAGCTTTGAATTGCTAAGGAGTTGACTTTGCTTGGGTTTTCATTTATACTGCTTTGCTATTAACAAATGGCATATGAGACTTCTAGCATTTGCAATTCTATTGGCGATTGTTTACTCCTGGGACGAGATTGTTGATTTTTTGCTAAAAACGACCAAGCTATTTTCCGGGCAAAAAATATATGCCACGAGTTCCAACTACATCAACGACGAACAGGTTACAACCATATTACTCCTCTTTGCCATACCATTAAGCTTAATTTCATTTTTGAGCTGGGATTACGCCCTCGAGGCTAAATTGATGGCCTTAGCTATACAATTGCTCCTTATGGGGCTTTTGGCTACTGGAGGCCGTAAATTTTGGAGAAGAATCCGAGATAATGAAGATTATACAGGATGGGAGAAGTTAGGACTGGCGGCCTATGCTCTTTCCGGTCTTGCTAGCCCCATTATGCACCTTTACTCGGGTCGGGCAAAAAGCAGTTCTGAGGCTTTAGGTAAATTCGCGATGTACCTGAGTCTCCCTGCCATAGCTGGCTTGTTGATCGCTCAGATTTCAGAACGAGATATGCTCACGGGCGAAATTCTGCCTAACATAAATAGCCTGATTGTAGTTATGACTGGCGGCCTGTTCATAATTATTACAATCAATTTTTTGGAACGATATTTTCGACTTTATCGATTCCACCTATTGAATTATATGCGTATAATTCTAGGTATACTATTGTTATTTATTATCTCCGAAGGTCTGATCTAAAATCCCGCGATTACATCGCGAGATTTTCACCACAATAAATAAAATCTCTCCTGAGCAGGAGAGATTTTATTAGTTTGTTTCTATTGCAGAATAAACGAGTTGACGTAGTACATAGCCAACATCCATATAACGCTAGCTGTCACTACTCCGACCACAAACCCGCTTAAAGCTGAGGCCATTACCTCACCTAGCTTAAATTCAAATTGTCGCTGTTCTTGCGAAACAAAATCGCGAGTAATTTTATGCATAACCTTGGGTTAAATGTTGATTGTAATATAGCACGATAAAAAATTTCTCACTACCCCATCATTTGATTCATCATAAATAAAGACTGCCTCCAAGTGATTATAGCCAGACAATCTCAATGTAAGGTAAATGATTCGGACGAACAAGAAATCTTGTCCGTCCGATTTGAATTTAGTACATTCTTCGCCATCCACTCCAGTTGGAGATGTCCGGATCCCAATAGATCGTATACCGTTCTGAGGGGTCATGCTTTGAAGTTGAATGGTGCACGGTAACTAGCCTCTGGCTTGTGAAATGAAAAATCACAGAACGAAGCTCCCAATGCGCATTCCATTCAAAGTCTATTGCGTAAGTACCGAGTTGAATAGGACCAAAACGCCTATCCACTGATACAGCCTGGACAAAATCCGACAACGCCTGAGCTTGCTCGTCTTTGCATCCTCGGGCGACCGGAATTTGATTTGGCAGGTAACTTCCTATTTCGCCAGAAGGCAAAACCTTAACGTCATCAAAGCGGAATCCTCGACAATTAAACACATCGAAGGTAAGCCCCTTTCTTCTGCCGTCCTGAAACAGAAACACTGTCTGGTCATTTTCAGCCTTAGCCAAAGTCCCAGTGCGAAAGGGCCAGAGCCAGCCGACCTGAAGATAACGAGCGAGCTCCGATTCCGATCGGATAGCATTATTCATGGGATCAAACAAGTTGCGACTTAAATCAAACCACCATCCATTGTCCTCAAAGCTTGAAGCTGAGATTGGGACCTTGAATCCACCATCTAAAGCATAAATGGTCGGATTGGCACTAGCCTTTGCCAAAGTCACCGGGCTTATGTACCGGTATTGGGCGGCAAAAAAGCTGGGCCCTCCCGAAAGCACATTTTCAACTAAAGGTCGGCCGGTTATTGCCGGCACATGTTTGTACAAGACGATGTGTGCGTGAGCTCCTTGACCTCCAGACGATGAACAACCAGAAGAAGGGGTCACGTTGCCTGTACTTCCCACTCTTCCAATGAACTGTCCGGCCAAAACCAAATCCCCACTCTTTAGTCCTGGTGCAAACGATTGAAGATGAGCAAACCGTTGGGCAAACTGTTTTTGGTAATCAATGATCACCACAGTATTGCCGTAGTAATCTTGCGAACCATCGCCTACCGGATTGAGCAAAACCGACCCAGCAATTCCAGCGAAGAGTTTTTTCCCCTCACTGAAACAGTTGAGTGCCCAATCTTGGGCAAAATAATCGTCCCCCAAGTGAGTAACACTTCCTGTACCCCGAGTCAGGATCCAATCCTTTGTGTCAAACGGCGGATAAATCAAGGAAACGCCATTTGGATCCAGAACTATTGGCTGTGGCTGCGATTGAGCCATAATTTCGCCAGGCAAAATCCAACAGAACAGCAACACAAAAAATCTCACCGGCATGACTTCCTCCTTTTTGTTGTTAACGAACTTGCATTTTTTGTCGACAAAAAATAGATTACATATTGGTATGGTTAATCAATGCTGTCAAATGTGGATTACTCGAAAAGTAAAATAAAATTCTTCCAGGTCCAACCATTTGACGAATAGGATACCTTCCGTTATCCTTAATGGGATGAATAAATTTTGGGTGGACATAATTTTCACACCGCAAGATTATAAGGAAGTACCAACTGCCGCGAAAGCGGTATTTTTTTTAACTCCGATAACTTTAAAACCCCCGTAAATCGGGGGTTTTAATAAGACAAATAATTAATAAAATAACTATGATACATAATTATCGGGGCGTGGAAGATATCAAACTATACAGTTCGGTAATAAATCGTCTAAGAGAATTTTTTCTGGATAAAGGATTT
>DASPKQ010000096.1:0-14949 GCA_035627995.1 Verrucomicrobiia bacterium
GTTATTGCTGGAAAATAAAAAAAATCCTGGTATACTATCCAAGTAATTAAACCCAACCAATTGAATGGATAATGCAATAGTTGTTCAAGGTCTTACCAAATCCTTCAAAGATTTGAAGGTACTCAACGGCATAGATCTCGCTGTTGAACGAGGCACGGTTCTGGCCTTACTAGGACCCAACGGTGCCGGAAAAACTACCACAATAAGGATTTTGAGTACTCTGCTTAAGCCTGACGATGGTAGCGCTTTTGTTAATGGCTTTGATGTCATTAATCAACCCCATGAGGTTCGAGAAAGCATTGGTTTAACCGGACAATTTGCCGCAGTCGATGAGTTCTTAACCGGCATGGAAAATTTGGAGATGATGGGACGGCTTTATCATTTAAGAAAAAAGGATGCACAGTCACGGGCCACCGAATTGCTCCAAGAATTTGATTTGACCGAAGCTAGCAACCGTGCGGTCAAAACATATTCTGGCGGCATGAGAAGGCGTTTGGATTTGGCTTTAAGCCTTATGGCCACTCCCCCGATAATTTTCCTCGACGAACCTACAACCGGATTAGATCCTCGAAGCAGGCTAGCTATGTGGGAAATAATAAAAAAGTTGGTTGAAGCAAAAGTCACGATATTGCTTACTACTCAGTACTTAGAAGAAGCCGATCAGCTTGCGGATAAAATAGCAGTCTTAGATGAAGGAAAAATCATTGCCCAAGGAACCGCCGAGCAGCTTAAAAGTAGAGTAGGTAAAGAGAGATTAGAGCTTACAATTAAATCTGATTCCAACTTCCAAAAAGCAGCCCAAGTAATTCATGGAGAAGCCATTCAGAAAGATCCAAAACAAAGAACGATAAGTCTTGCTACAGACGGGAGCGTTACAGAGGTTAAGCGAATACTCGACCACATGCAACAGACTGGCATTGAAATCGAATCACTGTCTTTGCACAAACCGACTCTAGATGATGTATTCATGCATCTTACAGGACACAAAGCAGAACAAGAAAAAACTGAAGAGGAGAAAATAAAACAATGACCCCAGCAAATTTCACACCAACCCCAGTAAAACCCGAAGAGCATTCAAAACTCTATTGGATATTTAGCGATTCCTGGGTCCTCATCAAAAGAAGTCTCATGCATATCGTAAAAAACAGGGATCAGGTGCTCGGACTTACCATTCAACCAATCATGTTTACTTTGTTATTCCGTTATGTCTTTGGCGGCGCTATAGACACCGGACCTGTAAGCTATGTAAATTTCTTGATCGCCGGTATTCTGGTTCAAAGCGTTGCCTTCGGATCCCTAACAACCTCGATAAGTGTTGCCACTGACCTCCAGCGTGGAATTATCGATCGATTAAAATCTCTGCCTATTTTTAGTTTAGCAGTGGTAATGGGTCATGTGATTGCTGATCTTGCGCGTAACATCATTCAGGCAACCATATTGATTGGAGTTGGATTGTTAGTTGGCTTCCGCCCCCAAGCTTCGTTTACGGAGTGGTTATTAATTACCGGCATTATTCTTCTGTTTACGTTTGCTATGTCCTGGCTCGCCGCCATAATGGGCCTTGTGGCCAAGACTTTTGAAACTGTGCAATGGCTCGGATTTTTATTTGTGTTTCCGTTAACATTTGCCAGTGCGGCTTTTGCCCCCACACAGAGCATGGCCAAAGGCTTAAGAATATTTGCTGAAAACCAGCCCGTGACCCATGTAATAGAAGCCGTTCGAGCCTTAATGATTGGCACTCCCATGGGCAACCATGGATGGCTTGCCGTAATCTGGTGTATTGAAATAATAATCATAGCCATGCCTGTAACCGCATACTTATTCCGAAAACATTCTGGAAGGTAAAATAAAAAAACCGTCCTGCCCTCTGGCGGACGGTTTTTACTTTAGTAAGGATGATTACGGTACACTGCTTGGATTATATAACTTTCAAAACCGTCGTTTACAGTCGGATTAATTGGCACTGGTGGAATAAATGCACCGGATCCTAACGCGCGGCAATCGGAAGGTGCCATAGGCCGCCAGTGACTTCCTGTCCACTTATACCACCCCGGAGAAAGAGCCGGGAACAAAACCGGACCCCAAGACGCTCCACAATCAATTGAAGGCTGGAAAGAAAAAGCTGGATCGCCGGTTGGTAATGTTGGTTCAGGAATTCTGTTATATTGGTAAATTGAATCTGCAAAAGTTTGTCCCGAGACTGGTTGCGGCGCAACCGGGGCTGGATATGGTTGCGGTTGATTATAATATCCCGAAGTCGGTGTATAATATGCCGTTTGTACGTACGGTGTTCCTGTAATTTGATGCCAAGCCTTACTTAAGGCCAAGAAGTTTGGGGTAATAGCCGCAAGTACTGCGCTTAAAATAATTATCGCACTAATGATGTATTTAGAATATGAGTTTTTCATGTCTTTATACTGCACTTGACCTTTGGTCGGGTCAACGAGTCTTTAGCCAAATCGATTTATAAAAATCAAATGCCATTTTGAAGATTAGACCCGAGCAATGTGGAAGGAAAAAAACAAAAGACCCTGCTTAATTTGCAGGGTCTTTTGTACTATTTTATAAGCTATTGAGTAATGCTCTTGTTTTAGGACCGAATCTGCCAAATCCGGTGGTAGACTCGTTGCCGTCGCATACAATACCTTTTTGACATTGGAATTTTTTCACTGCCTCGCGGGTTAATTGGCCAAATCGATCTGTTTCATTCCCAGGCGATCCTGGTCCGCTTGAGGCAACTAAAAATCCTTTTTGATTCAAAGTTTTTTGCAGCAATAAAACCTGCTGCCCTGTCATACCAATTTGAAGATTCTCAATTAATGATCCGGTAGGAGCAGTCGAAACTGGAATTGACGAGGGAGTCGGAGTCGGTTGAATAACGGGCTGCGGTGGAGGTGCAGCGTTTCTGACGCATCCTTTCCAAGGATTGGTACCAGAAGCAAAATATAAATATCTGGCATATGCCATATTGCCCTCTATTGTCAAAATATCGATGGCCATGCTTTGTGCTCGAGAGGTATGCAATTGCTCATCAATCTGAAAAATACCAACGTACTTCCCTCCTCCGCCTCTAAGAACGGTGCCGTTGGAATTAAATTGCCTGTATCCAGACTCGCACTTAGCAATATCAATCATTGCTGGCATATCAGGAAAAGAAGCTCGAACTAAGGCTTCAATGCCTGCATTCGGATCGGTTTGTGCAAAACTATGAATTGGTATAAACAAACTAAACAAAAGGAAATATAAGAACAAATGTTTTATTTTTAGCATAAAGCTACTCTATCAAAAATAAAATAATAGCGAAAGCAATAGAATTAAAATAAAAAAACGCCTTGTGAGGCGACAAAGAAAATACTAGTTAATTCGTAATTTTTCTTTAACTTTAACAATCAAATCGTCGAGGTCTAATTTGGTTTTAACATAATAATCATCGGCGTGATTCTTTAAGGCCCTAGATACAGTGTCAACTTCCGAAGAATTCGTTAGCATTATTACTGGTATATCTTTTCCCTTATCTTCGCTCCGAAGTTTCTCCAGCATTGTTAAGCCATCCATGTTTGGCATCATTACATCAGAAATGATCATTTTTGGTAACTCATTTAAGGCCATCATTAAACCAGCCAATCCGTCTGTGGCCGTAACAACATTAAAACCCGCATGGTTGAATTTTGTTTCTAAAATCTCGCGTAATGCTTCGTCGTCTTCAACGATCAATATTTTAAGTTTGCTCATATAATTGCTAATAGCATTATACATCTAATCCTAGAATTACAGCAATTAAAGCCTTAAAATTAGCAATTCTGATAACTTATAAAAAAGAAACCAAGAGAAAACACGGTTCGTTGCAAAGCCGTGTTTTCTATGGAGATGCTGTGACCAGTTGAACGTTACATTCGACTAATTCAAATCGTTCTTTACCTGTCTTTCTATAAACGGTGATTCCACAGTTGCTCGGGTTTTCCTTGCTTCCCATAACCTGAAGGATTTTCTGTTCGTCCCACCCTTCTAGGTAATACCTGATAGCCAGCAAGGTGCCCCAATGTCCCACTAATCCTGCTCGTCTTCCAGTGAGGCGTGGAAACTCGTTACGGCAAAACTCTTTGGCGTCATCAACCTTTTTTTCCAGCGAATCGCCTCCGGGGAATTTGATCCTGAATTCCATCAACTGGGAATGCATTTCCCAGAATTTTGGAAACTCGCGACCGATTTCCTCGAAAGTCTTGTCGAACAAATGCCCTTTCGAGCGTTCTCGCAACAGCTTCTCAGGTACGAGCCTGACCCTGTCCCGGAGATGGACAGGATACGCCTGTAAAAGCGCGTATGCTGTCTGCGATGTACGCACGTAATCTGAATGATAGATCACATCGAGTGGTCCGTACCTTCTCAAAAGAACCACTCCTGTGTCGCGAGCGTGTCTAGCCCCTCTTGGGGTAAGCGGTACCGCGGAATCAGTTAAGCCGGTCAGAAGTTTTTTTCCTTCCATGTCCGGCAAAAAGGATTGGCCGCGTTTGGCAAGCTGCTCCTTTGATTCCGCGTGCCGAAACAGAATCAACAGATCAGGTCCCATTAGGCTGCTCTCACTTTCTGCAGCTGTCGGTTGGCCTGCCAATGTGAGAAAGCTGGCTTCTTGCGGCCTTGCCAGTCGATGAGTCCGAAGTGGTAAGCGCGTGGATCCGGCGGTGTGCCTTTGTTGATCGCGTTGTCAGTTAAGTGAGTCGGCTGTTGATCAAACAGCGAGTAGAAGTACGCCCGATCAGCGGTGGACTCCATGAGATCCCCCAAATAGAGAATTTGGCTTTGCTCACGGAATCTTTTCAGTTCTTCTGAGCTGTCTTCGAGCGTAACAGTCGAATAGCCGGTCTCAGTGATCCAAATCTGCTGTCCAGGCTTGAGATGATTTCGAACGAGATTCACGGCGTGCTGCCATCCTCTCCATTCCATCTTGTCCCAAGTGCCAGGAAAAGCCTGTATACCAAGAGCATCTGAACGGTGAACGAGATCGCGGTGCTTTTCCACCCAAACTGGGTACGGTGGGATTAAGCCGCCAAGTACTATCTTCCTACCCGCTCCCTGTAGAACGTCCAAAGCCGCGTTGGCCATGACATCGAACAGCACGCCTTCTGGATCAATGTCCTGATTCCAGTAGGCCTGATTGTTCGGTTCATTCCAAACTTGATACCATTCGCTCAAATAGGACCCATATCTCGTGACAATCGCTTCACAAAATCTGGCATATGATTCCAGATCTTCCGGAGCGTGATTTGTCCTGGCGTCTTCGCGAGTCTGACCTGGCAGAAGCCTAGCGAATTCCAGTGGCGTGTAGAAGAGCGAAGGGAAAATTTTGAATCCCGCGCGGTGAAGTTCCGGAACCAACCAATCGTACCACTCCTGTCCTCCTGGGCGTTCCCAATCGGCCCAAGAAATGTTGGTCCGTAGCTCGGTGATTCCGAGCTCGTGCATAGCCTTAATTGAAAGTTTGACCTGCTCCTTCTCACCAAAAATAAACCATTGAACGATTCCAAAGTCATTGATACTGGTTTGCATGCCCATAGTGTAGAGCCCCCCGTAGCATTTTGAAAGTACCATAAAAAAGTATAAAAAATATGGCAGTTTTCGCAATTAGGCTCATCGTACAACTTACGATATCAACAGTTTGCGATTATTAAAACTATCAGCCAAACGCCGCCAATAGTGGAAAAGTGGTTTTTTGTTTCTGTAAACGGTAGCTAAGCCAAAGTTATATAATTTTTCATCAAACTCCATTTTGTTGTTCAAAGTGTTATCATTCTCCGCCTGATATTTAAGATCAAACACTGTATACCAGAAAACCTTATCCGCACTTGTTGAAAGAACTTCCTTAAAAAATTCAATTTGAACTTGGTTATTCTGTTCACGCTCCTGCCCTTGGCCCCATGTGGAGTGTCCGGTTTCGGTGATCCATACTTCTGTATTTAATCCGAGTTCTTTCAATTGATTTCTGGCATCCTGAACTTCGGCCTCAAGACTAATCCATGGTTTGCCCCGAGGCCTTCGAGTTTGATCCGGGCCAACCCAAGTTCTGGGAAATGCATGTATACCCAAAGCCTGAACATTTTGCATTACGCCGTAGTCAAACATTCTTTTTACCCAAGCCGGATCATAAGGGCTTAGGCCTCCGAGTACTATCTTTTTATTTGCGTGATGACAAATTGGTATGGCTTGTTTGACCATTTGAGCAAACAGCTTTCCTTCAGGATCTAACTCCTGATCCCAATAGACCTGCCAATTGGCCTCATTCCATAATTGGATCCATTCGAAAACATATCCATAACGATCAATCATTTTTGCCGTAAAAACAGAAAAATCTTCAAGATTATTAGGCGGAAAAGAGGTTTGGGGCTTACTACCTTTCTTGTGCATTGCCAAGTGCAATGGCGTATAAAAAAGACAGGGCACAAGCATAACTCCTTGCGAGTGCAATTGACCAACCATATAGTCGAACCATTCCTGACCGCCGGGGCGTTCCCAATCCGCCCAAGAGAAAGCCGTACGAACCTCTTCGATTTTTAGTTCCTTTATTATGGTGCAGGTTTCCTGAATCAGTTCGTAATCATGAAAAGGAAACCAGCACGCAATTCCCGGCAATTTTTGTGCCTTCATAACCACAATGTATGTACCTATAACATTTAAATCAATTGGTGTTAGAGCTAAATAAAAATCAGGCAGACGGTTGTATTTCCTCTTACCCCCAATTTTTTAGATTTGACCTTTTTTGGTTTTTGGAGTCAATATAGTTTTAGGGGGAGGGTGAAAATGCGACATTTCCTTTGGTTTTTGATGCTATTGGTACCGATTTCTTTGTTCGGCCAGGGCGGCTCCGGAAACGGGGTTCCTGGCAGGGCAGGGCCGGGTATTGGCTTTGAAGGTTATGCCAGGAACCGGCAGTTTGCGTCCGAGATCGGAGATTTCTTTAACGTGATCGCCATACTGGTAATGGTGATCATGGTCGTATACGGAATTAGCCAGGTGATCGGACGCATCCACGACTTCTTCAAAGACAGAGCCAAAAGGAAAAAGGCCCTGACAAAAACATAAATTGAAAGGAAGGTGTTAAAGTAATAAAACGGGCCGGATCTTTCGAGATCTAACCCGTTTTCATTTTATCTATATAAAACAGCAGAATCCTTTTTTATTGAATAATCTATTTACTCGAAAGTATTGCATTGATTAAGAGCTCCTGAATTAAATCCGGTGGTAAACCACCCTACTCGTTGTTCAGAAGATCCGTGAGTCCAAGTCTCCGAATTAACATAGCCTTCAGTTCTGCTTTGGATTCGATCGTCCCCTATGGCAGCAGCCGCGTCCAATGCTTCTTGGATTTCATTTTCCTCAAACACTCCTAAATTCTTTATTGAGTACGCCCAAAGTCCCGCAAAACAGTCGGCTTGCAGCTCCTGTTTTACGGAAAGTTCATTTTCGTTGGCAGAAGTTTTTTGCTGCTCTATTTCATCTAAGATCCCAAGTTCGTTTTGGGCGTGATGGCCGACTTCATGAGCGATGACGTAAGCTTCTGCAACATCTCCTCCCTTAGCTTTAAACTTATTTTGTAACTCTTGAAAAAATGTCTCATCCAGATATATAGTTTGGTCCAAAGGACAATAATGAGGCCCAATATAAGAAGTTGAAACTCCGCATGCCCCCCGTGTTGCCTGCCTAAAGAGAACCAGTTTTGGCGGGTTGTAAGTAAGGTTATTCTGAGAAAATATTTTAGACCACATCTCATTCGTTGACCCTAAAACTGTGGACACAAAAACTTCATAATTATCCGCTCCTTCAAAATCACTGTTCTGATATTGCTGCTGTGTGGGAACCTGAACCTGATCCAGTTGGTTGATGACATCAGTTAAATGTCCACCACCTAGGTAGTTTAATAGCAAATAAAGAATAACTCCTCCAATACCCAAAGCACCTCCTCCGATTCCGATAGAATTAGCACGTCTATCCTCGACGTTTCCTCGACTGCCTATTTTGCCCCACTCAGCCATATATTCTAAAGTTAATACTTTGACTCATATTATTCTGCAGTCTTTCGGCAACGTCAATGTGTTAAACGTTACCAATTTACAGCACAGTTCTAAAAAAATACTATTCAGTTAAACATGAAAAAATATATTATTGCCATTCTAACGGGCGTGGTGCTTACAATCGTTTTCATATTTGCCTTTAACAAATGGCTTGATAACAGGCCGCAATATCGTTTCGGAAATGGCAGAGCTGCCGTAATTAAACAAATTCAGTCAGTATCAAGACTGGAAACAGCTTCTTTTAGCATTGATGAAGTCATTGAAGCTAGCACCAACTATGACAGACTTAGGCAGTTTCTTTTTGGCGATAAACTGCTGTTAGTTGCCCATGGAAAAGTCATTGCTGGCCTTGATCTCTCTTCGATGAAAGCAGAAGATTTTGCCGGTTTTGGGACAAACATAACCATAACACTGCCTCAACCACAGATTCTAAACATCACATTAGATAATAATCAAACAAGAGTGTTCGACCGGAATCAAGGACTACTCACCAAAGGTGACCTAAATTTAGAGGCAGAAGCTCGCTTACAAGCTGAATCAGCAATAAAACAAGCTGCTTGTGATGGCGGCATACTTACGGAAGCCAATATAAATGCTAAAAAACAACTCGAAATTATATTTAAATCCGCTGGTTTTGAATCTGTAAATATCTTAACCAAAGACGGTTCATGTAATTAATTTTTAGCAGATTGAACAATAGCAATCTAACTTATATCCAATATACTTATCTGACAAGGAAATAATTCTATGAGTAAAAATTCACCGCTCACCAAATACGGTTATCTCTGGGTTACTACTGCTTTCTTTTTGCTTTCCTTAATTGGCCACTGGGTTTTTGCCTGGCCTGCTTACGTGGAGGAACAAAATGAACATTCTCAACCAATTGAAGTCTCAGGATACTTTACTCAAACCGCAAGAGATACATTAGAAAACTGGCAGTCGGAATTTCTCCAATTAATGTGGCAAGTTGCGGGACTTTCATTTCTTTTATTCATAGGTTCACCTCAGTCCAAAGAATCAGATGACAGGAAAGAAGAAAAAATCGATGCCATATTGAAAGCGGTTGATAAAAATGGAGACGAAATTATCAATAAATTGGACAGTAAATATCAAAGAAGTGCATAAAATTTTGTCATTGCTTTTCCATCAGTGCCACTAGTTTTTGAGTTGTATTTAAATTCCTGATTGTTATAAATTGATACACTTTTTTCATAACCAATTTTGAAAATTTACTTTGAGTCAAGCTGTTCATTAACGTGGAAGTGTACACAACACCTTTTCCTGTCTTTACAAAATCTACTCCTTGCTTAAGCTCAATCTCCTTCAAAACCTCTTGAGCATTCAGCGGTGCTTTAACGAAACAAACATTGCATCTTAAATCTGTCCGTTTCTTCCAATCTGATGGAATTTCAGCCAAGACCTTCTTCAGTTGTGCCTGCGACCTTACAACTACTCTGGAATTATATTTAAACTCTTTCGATAAGGCTTTTTCGATTTTTCTTTCCAGTTTGGGTATATTCTTTTCCGCTGATTCAAAGATCACATTACCACTTTGAATATAAGTGATAACGTTCTTAAAACCAGTTTTTTCAAAACTGGCTTTTAGTTTAATCATTTTGATAATGTTGTTTCCACCAACATTTATTCCGCGCAATAGTGCAACGTATTTCATAAATACAGTATAACAAAAAGCCTGCGCTACTCATCCATTAAAGGACTTTGGCGCAGGCGTTGAAATTCGATGTTCCTCCTCTTATGCTGCGATGCCCAACTGCTCCATCGCAAAACGGACGACGAGAGGCAGCCCTATGGTTGCATCCGTGTGCGCTTCAGCGAATCGACCGCGATCCAGATTCATCTTACCCCAGGAGGCATTCTCCTCGTATGTACACCCGGAGAGATGACCATAGAAAGCGTAATCTGGGCATATGCGGGACCCGTAAACGAACTGCCGCTCGCTCCAATACTTCCTACCCAGGCGCTCGTTAACGATTTCGATCAAGGGCGCAAGGTTCTGGGTGTTGTTACGCGGAACACCACCGCCGATGGTGAAGATACCGATGCGCTCTGATCGCTGTGCTGCTTGAACAAGTGCTCGGGAATCCAGCTCCATGTTCATGGTGAATGGTTTCTGTCCTGAAAGCTTCCTGGCCAGATTGTAGGCCAGGACGTCATTGCCCATTTCCGAATCGGTGAAGGCCGGAATGACCACAGGGACATTCCGCCGGAACGCCGAAAGCAGAATCCCTCGCTGATCCGGATGGAGATGGTCGAGCCTTCTGCCAATGTTGAAAAGCAGTTGACTCCCCGAGATGGCACGAGCCGTGCTCATGGAATCCAGCGTATCCCTAACCAAACCCATGAGCTCCGTAAAGTTCTCTTCGGGTTCGAGGGTATCCGTAACTCGGTTGAGCCGCCACTTACGAAGCTGCTGATCCGAGTGCTTGGGATCGTACTGATAGTGTTGCAACCCGATTCCTTCGATGGTGCCGTGGGCCACAAGCGCGCCGGTCGATGAAACGAAGTCTACCATGCCTTCGTCAATGAGGTCGCAAATAACAAGACCCATCTTGGCAATAGTCATGGCCCCGGACAAGGTCAGAAACTTGGTGCAGTCCGGATCCTGAATCATGGCCAGAAAAGTTTGGGCGACCCTGACCAACTCCGTCGCCGCGCCGCCATAGAAACTCAGCTCGTCCTTCATGAGCTGACTTATGGTGGTCGGTTCGTCTTCGAGCCTCTCCTTGAGAGCGGCGAACAGTATGGGCATGGCCAGTCTGGGATCAAGGAAAGCGACGTCTGGAAACCAACCGTCGCGCACTTGTCCTTTCTTGGCATAGCCACTGTCGTTGATGTAGATCGCCCGTTTTGCCCGACGATCAACTTCCGGCTCGTTGCGTGGAGTTAAACGCCCCACGATAACGGCATGGTGAACCAGACGGCGGTGATGTCTCAGAAATGCGTCGGAGGTCTCCACTGAGCGGAGCCATCCTCGCTTGAGCATGGTCTGTAGCAGTTGACCGAGTGCGTCCTTGGGCTGACCGTCGTAGATGACATAGGGATGCGATCCCCTTCCGCCACCGAACCAGTCCGTCAGCGTACCAGCCACAAGCCCGAGGTTTCGAGCATTGAACGCGCAGTACTGCATGTTGTCCACCAACTCTGAGACGCTATGACAACGCCTCAGGTCAAGTGGTTTCAATGGAACGAGTTCCCTGATCACTTTCCTTGACGTCACCATCTTTTCGCACCTCAAAAGTTTAGGTTTATTGGCAAAAGAACGTACTACAACTTACCATTATTAAGACTTTTTTGCAACAAAAAATAAAAGCGCTTCTTTACCGAAGCGCTTTACAAGTTATGGACGTCTACGTTCAATTAGGGGGCCTATCGGCACGGCCCGGTCATGCTGATTTGCCACGACTACATTTTTGAATGAATTATCCCATGAGAAAAACACTTCTTCTGAAGGAAATGGATATCGATAATCGGCTCCCATGAAATATACAGTGCCATTATCGTTAACAAGCACTCCTCGAGTGTGTCTTTGCTCAGCACGGAAGATTCCATCTCCCTCAGGAATTCCGGAGGTATTGCCGTTGATTACGTTAGAAAGTTTAAAACCCAAACCACTGAAAACAGACATGGACACGAACGGCCGCTTCTTGCCGTATTCAATTATATAAATCACCCCTCGATCCAAAATCATGATGCCGTCCAGAAAAACTCCTTGAGCAGGAGGAGGAGGAAGAGGTGTAGGCGTTGGAGTAGGGTTAGGGCTTGGAGTAGGTGCTGGTGGTGGAGGTGGCGGCAATGGCGCGGGCGGTGGAGGTAATGGTGCCGGAGGAGGTACAGGATTTGGTGCTGGTGGTGTAACTTGGGATGGTCTGCCCGCAATGACTCCTTGGACCGCCTGGTTAAGCAAATTAAAGTCGGCACCAATATCTTTGTGATCGGTTCCGGCATTTTTATATGGGCTTGAATTCCTTAAGGCATAGTTGCCCGAATTTTCATCAACCATTCCAACATCCGAAGAAGTTGCAGGGAAAAAATTACCGGAGGGATAACGATTCGGATTTCCCCCGATCAAGACATTGTGAGAGAAATTATATCCGGGAGCTAAATATTCGTTCATAGAACTTAAACCAGTGCCCATGCCGCTACCAAAAACACCGTATTCGTTATGATGAACTAGATTGTTGGTAAAAACAAAGTTTCTCACCCCTCTAGTTGTCCCATCAAGCATTAATGAACTGCCATCCTGACGGACGGTATTATGATCGAATGTGAGATTATCAGGTCCTGGACCGCTTGTTAGCAATGCGAACCAGCCGTTGCCAACCCAAGTCGCGCCAGATATATCATCGAACAAATTGTTCACTATTTGAATTCTTCTTGCCTGCACTCCTTGGTTGGGGTACCTAGAATCTGTATAGTCGGTCCCAACAAATCCAATCCCTCCTCCGGCATGTCTGATGATGTTATTGCTGAAAACCACATCCTCAACCACGGCATCAGGACCGCTCTGAGAGCTAACCGGAGTGATGACGATTGCTATTCCACTTTGGCTTGCGGTCCAATTATTCTCAAAAATATTTCCGTCGATCAATGCTCGACGCATATCTTTGAGTTCAAACAAATTCTTTACCGACCAAACGTTCCCTCTCCAGGATAAAGGCTTAAATGAATAATTCTTTCTGAATTCCAAATCCGAAGGATTAAGTCCAGGCAAAGCGCCTGCGCCTCCGAACATTACATTTTCAGCAGCGCCTTCCAAATAATTATTCACGATCTTAAACGGTCCTGATCCGCTCCAGCCCGCAATTGCCTGAGAATCAGAGCCGATTTCGTGAACATCTGAAATATAAGAATCAATCGCAGCTAAATGAGAACCATTCATGGCAATGCCCCTGCGAAGACTGGCATTCGAATTGCCATGGATATAGGTTCGATCAAAAATGATGTGATGAGGCACATCTGGCTCCGATCCATCACCCAGCAGTATAAGATTATAAGTGGTAAAATTCCTTCCTGCATAGTTGGAAACGAACTCAATCCCAATAAATCTATAATGATGAGCTCCATTAGCAGTCAGCATTGCTGGTTGAGAATCGTTGGTGATTATTTTTGGCATAGCAGAAGAATGGGCCGGACTTACTCTAATACCTTCCGGAGGCAATGATGACATATTGGAACTTCGGACAATAATCCATCCCTGACCGGTTTTTTTAGGTAAAGTAAAAGGACCAGTGAAACTAGCGCCAGCTTCTAGAATAATGGTGTCGCCTAACTGGGCGGAATCAAACGCTTGCTGCAAATTCCCACCGCTTAATACATTAATAGTTCTGCCATTCTGAACGGGCATGGTCGTATCCACGCAGTTTTGCAAAGGGTAAGGGCAAACAGCTGAAGCTTTAAGGGGTAAAATCAGCATGGCTAAAACCGCCAGAAACCCGCCCAAAACGAAGAAACTGACAAGCCTTAACATTGAATATGGTTGATACATAATAGAACCTAGTTAATTGATTAACGGAGAACAATATCAAATGGGTCATGGTCCGTCAAGGGAAATATTAGCCTCAGGCAAATTACAAAAAACCCTACATGACTAGGGTTTTTCGATATCAACTTTATTGTACGATTATATTTCCGCTCATTACATTTGCATGAGCGCTGCAATGATAAGGGTAAGCACCTTTATTAGTAAAAGTCACGGAGTAGGTTTCACCCTGTTTTAGAGCTCTGGAATTCTGGCCCAAGTAGTACGTATGGGCAGGGTGGGAGTCTGTATTCACGTAATGCTCAACGGCCTCATCATTTATCCAAGTAACTTTAGTGCCGGAGGTTATTTTAATATCGTGAGGCTTAAACATTAAATCGGACATCTTTATTGTCACTTCTTTTCGATTAGTCATATCTTCATACGAAGAGGCTTTGGTTCGATCCATGGCAAATTCGAAGTGTCCGTCATGGCAGGATCGATCAGGCCAGCAAGCGTTATAAGTTACTTTATATAAGCCGTCTGGAGCAGACGTATCCAAATTCCGACGCATGCTTAACTTATTGGTATCTATGACTAAATCGCCAGTGCCATATTCTTTTCCATCTTTGGTTATTGATATTGCCGAAGGAGGAGCCAGATCGAAATTGAAATTGATCACGACATTGATAGGAGCATCCGCAAGGACAACTCCATGTTCAGGAGTATTACTCTCATAGTGCGCGCTCTTCTTGGGAGTATTGAAGCTAAATTGCATTCCTGAAGAATCGTTTGAATTGGTGTTGTTGGAATTATCAGTTGGATTTTGGCCTTGGTTATCGCCTCTGTTTTTTGCAAGTAAAAAACCACCGGCGATAATGACTATAAGGACAATAAGAATGGTTAAGACTTTATTCATTAAGTTTATTCCTGTTGAGCTTTCTCTAAATCAGCAATGATAATCTTTTTCATCTTAAGAAGTGCACTCATGGCTTTTTTTGACTTCTCAGAATTCCCTCCCATAAACTTCCCCATATCCGGAACTATTTGCCATGAGAAACCGTACTTGTCTTTTAGCCAACCACATTGACTCTCCTGTCCTCCATCTTTAGTAAACGTATCCCAGAAGTAATCAATTTCTTGTTGATCTTGGCAATCAACCAATAATGACATGGATTCGTTGAATTTAAAAATCGGACCGCCATCTAAAGCCATAAACTGGTGACCTTCAAGCTCAAAGACACCGGTTAAAACCTTGCCTTCAAACCCCTTCATGGGCCCTTCCAAAGGACCCTCCGGATAACGCTTAATACTGATTACTTTTGAATCATTTTTCTTGTTGGGATTACCGTTGAAAACAGAAACATAGTAGTTTATTGCCTCTTCCACATTATTATCGAACCATAA
>DASPKQ010000097.1:0-6100 GCA_035627995.1 Verrucomicrobiia bacterium
CCGCTACGAACTTGCGGGCATGACCTTCCAATCCGCGCAGCTTTCGGAACTGGGAGATCTCCGAGAAGGAGAGCTCACGCGGATCATCGAGCGGCAACCGGTCGCCCCATCCGGTACCGAGGACAACGCCAATTGGATCAGCGCCAACCTCGAGTCTGTCGCGAACCAGACTTGCCAGATTGCTGGCGATTGCTTCACACCCTTTCTCTCGCATGCATATCCTCCTCGTGATTGCGATAAAGAATTCAAAATCCTTGATGGTATAGAATAGCAATTTCAAGCAGTTTAATCAACCCTTTTTGCTTGCCACAAAACTTATGATAAGATGCCTTTCGGAGGGAATCACATGTCCGATGAAATCTTCGAACTGTGGTTTAGAGCGGTGTACCTTCCCGAGCTGATCGCACAGAGCTTCACCGCTGCCCTGAGGCCAGGTAATCGGATAAAGCCTGATCCGAAGGGAACGGAGGAAGGGGCAATCGTTCGCGTTCGTATTCTGGACCGTCCGGGAATTGAAGGATTCAATATCCTTCCAGAGTTCCACGGATTCGAGTGCTGCGTAAAGATCACAGGGCTTTTAGTCCAGCGGCTCGGAGACTTCCAGCCTAAGGATCTAGCCCGGTGTTCTGGGGACTGCCGCACAATCGATGCGGCCAAGTATCACCTTGGTCTCATCTATAACCGAGTATTCACGGACGACGACGAGGTCACTCTCATCGTTTGGGAATACATCTAGGAGCAACATGTCGCACTCAACAGTTAAGGAGTTGGTTCACTCTGGAGTAATCCAGATTGGAACTAAGGCCCGGGGCAATCCCGATTCGCTAGACTTTCCAAAGTTGGCGGTTGGCATTGCCAACAAGGACTATCCGGCCAAAACTCCTTTCTTGTGGGGAAGCGTCTACGAGAAAGTGGGTCTGGCCGTCCGGAATGTCCGAACTTTCGGCGAACCGGAAAACGCGGAAGTAATCTTTGCCGCGTTTCGAAACGATCCCCAGTACATCGGGGGAGATGTTGGTGTGGGCTTCAAGGACCGCGTGCTGCAATTGCTCGATGACATTGATCCTTTGGCGAAAGTCATGGGAGCAATCAATGTCGTAGTCAAAACCAGCAAGAGCCTTAAGGGTTACAACACCGACGGTGTGGGCTTTGCCGTCAGTCTCGCCGATGCCTTTGGTGGTGGGCAAGACGCATTGCAGGGCAGACATGTAATTCTGCTTGGGGCGGGCGGCACGACTAACGCCATCGCCTTCGCACTCGTGCAAAGGGGATGTGATGTTACAATCCTCAACCGCACAGTTTCTAAGGCGGAGGATCTGGCTGATCGGATCAATGCTTACTTCGGGCGTAAGGCCGCAGACTTCGGCGGAAGAGATGCCATCGGCAATGTCATAAGCAACGCATCTGCTGTTGTCTCAGTCATTGACGATCCACACTCACCACTCGATCAGTTCTCGGCCTTAGGGGAAATTCAACTGCCTCCGACCAAGGAAAGCATTGAAGCCAACTTGGCGCAAGCGGCCGAAATCTTAGGCCGTCTGCCAAAGGATGCAGTCGTGGCCGACGTCATGCTTCGCAATACTGATACCGCTACTATCGCTCAGGCTAAAGCTATGGGGTTTAAGACCTTAGACGGTCTGCCCATGGTATACAACCAGGCGGTGGAGGCGTTCTGGCTCGTGAACGAAGAAGATCTCAATTCAAAAGGAGTGGGCAAACAGCAAGTCGCGGACATCATGGCCGCGGCAATGAAAGAGTGAGACGGAGCTCTACTGTAACTTAGTAGAGCTCTCGACTTTTTATACAATCGCTATTAGGGCGGTTTTTTGTTATGATTACGCTATATATTTAGAAAGAACCAATGATAAATTCAGATTCAACGGAAAGTTTTTCCAATTTAGGAATTGCTCCAAAACTCTTAGAAATTTTAAATAAGCATAAGTTTTTACATCCGACTCCAATTCAGGCTCAATCGATTCCGCCTGCGGCAGAAGGTAAAGACCTTATGGGTATCGCACAAACTGGAACAGGCAAGACTCTGGCTTTTGGTATTCCCATGATTCAGAGACTTGCTCAAAGTGGTGGTCAAAAAAAGGGATTGATAATTCTTCCCACTCGCGAGTTGGCGTTGCAGGTTGATGAAACTCTTAGAAAAATCGGTGGCGGTTTGGGTTTGCGAACGGCAATTTTGATTGGTGGTGAATCCATGAAAAAGCAGTTTCGAGCCCTTAAGCAAAATCCCCATATCACCATTGCTACTCCGGGCAGACTCATTGATCACATTGAGAACAGCCGACTTAGTTTATCAGCAGTAGGTATTTTAGTCTTGGATGAAGCGGATCGAATGCTCGATATGGGCTTTGCCCCTCAGATCAATAAAATTTTAGCCAAGGTTCCCAAAGATCGACAGACAATGCTTTTTTCCGCAACCATGCCAGACGAGATAGTGAACATCGCAAAAGCTTACATGCATCTGCCTCTGAGGGTTGAAGTTGCTCCGGCGGGAACTTCTGTTAAATCTGTTACACAAGAATTGATTTTTGTAGAACGTGGTGAGAAGCCGGATGTTCTAAGAAGTATTTTAGCGCAGTATAAGGGAAGCGTTTTGATTTTTATGCGCACCAAGCATACTGCCAAAAAATTAGCTCAAACCGTCCGCGCCATGGGTTACACGGCCAGTGAAATCCATTCCAACCGTTCTTTGGGTCAGCGTTTGGAAGCGCTTGATGGATTTAAAATCGGCAGATATAGAGTATTAGTTGCTACTGACATTGCTGCACGCGGAATCGACGTTACTGGTATTCAGTTAGTTATCAATTATGACTTGCCGGCGACGGCCGAAGACTATGTGCACCGTATCGGGCGAACCGGTAGAGCGGGGATGAGCGGCCATGCCATTTCATTTGCAACTGCGGATCAACGAGGTGATGTGCGTGGCATTGAACGTCTAATAAGAAAATCTTTAACTGTTACGAAAACTCCCGCCTTTGATAGTAAATTTAAACCGCGAGTTGCGGAGAATCAAGAAATGAGACCTGGTCCAAGAAGCGACTTTGGCCCAAAAAGAAACCGAAAGTTTGGAAGAGGAAATTCAAGAGACAGATTCAAATCACGCGGTCAGCAGCATGATAAAGGTAGGCATAACCGCCGTTCAGCCTACAGCGGACCCGGCTACTTCATGACAAAGCGTCCAAAAGGGGAGTAACAAGCAGTTACTAGATTTTCCTATTTTTGTTATAATGAATGAAATGCTCGCGTTTATGAAAGAAAAACATAAATATTCAGGTTTTACATTAATCGAATTATTGGTCGTTCTGGCCGTTATTGGCATTTTAGCTGCCGTGGTTTCTGTTAACGTTTGGCGCGGTCGGCAAAACAGCCGGGACGCCAGACGCGTCTCTGACATTAAGCAAGTACAAAATGCCTTATCGCTTTATGCAGATGAATGTGGTGGCTATCCTTTAGTCGGAGTTGATCTCGATATTTCTGGGTTAGGACTAGATGATACATGTGGCGGTTGGGTATCTTCCCCCACCGGTTCAAAAATTTACATCTATGCTGTTCCCCCAGCTATGCAACCGGCAGAGCCAGGATGTCTGGATCCTAATCCTCCAAATTCGAATACTTATTTCTACTTAGGGACGGATACGACTTATTCCATTAACTTTTGTCTTGGATCTAAAGTGGGGGATTTTGTTCCTGGACCACATGTGGCGGACCAGGACGGAATTTTATAATTTTGGCTGACAACCAATGAATGAAGAAAAGTTAAATAAAGAATTGGAAGTCTACAGGAAGCTGGGGCAGGGAGATGAAAAAATAGATGTAGCGGGTTTAATGCTCTCTGCTTTAGAAAAACACCAGTCCAATCAATTACCTCCATCGCAAAAGCGATGGGCTTATTTTATCTCGGTTTGTTTTCCGCCTTTTGGATTGCTCTTTGCAATCAAATTTTTTCTTTCCGATAAAGATGATAGTAATGATGCAGCTTGGGTCTGCATCGTTCTGACCGTTGTTTCAATCTTGGTGTTAGTTATTACAGCAAAAATTATCATATCCGGATCAGGTCTTGATGCAAATCAATTACAGCAATTGAATCCGCAAACTATACAAGAGATAATTGAATAAATTATAATCTATTATTAAATAATTAAAATCGAAAGGCCACATCCCGAAAGGTGTGGCCTTTGTAGTTCAGGAATCAGAACTTCCGCCTTTTTATTACGTAGAGCTGGACGGCGTTCGACGATTGATCTTCGACCCTGTAAAATCGAACCGGGATTTTCGCCTTTTTGAGCAAGGCGTTGATCTCAAGACGAAGGGTCCGGATATGTAAGAACTCCTCGTCCGAAGACGCCAACAGCTTCATGATCCAAATCTCTTGAGTCGGCGTGTTGCCGTTCTCTTTGAATAGCAACAGCAGCTTCCGATGATCGTCGGTGAGCTTGAGCGCCAAGATCCTCGACCAGAGTTCTTCGGTAATTTCAACACTCTCCCGTATCGGAGTAGGCTCTGAGGTTATAGTTGCCTGTAGATTGAGCAGAAGAAATTGCCCTCGCTCCAGCTTGATTGCTCGACGAATCTTTCGGTGCAAACGCGCCAGGGCCCGTTCGATTTCGGACCTTTGGCCATCGAGTCGGTCGTCGGTGATTTTAACCCGGATTGGCACTAGGTCCTCCTTCGTTTTGAAACGATCAAATACTTTATCATTTTTTGCTTTGAACGTCAATCGCTTAAGTTTTTATATATGTGAACAACTTTGATTAAAGAACGTGTTAAAATATTTCGGTAACAAATCTTTAATAGTATCGATTTAAATAAAATGAACAAAACTTTGGAAACAAAATTATTTAAAATCACAGGCGGAATTTTAATGGCTTTATTAAGCCTTTCTTTTTTTCACGCGGATGTGATTGCACAAACAGCTTGGGAGGTTCGCCCAATAATTTTCCCAGTAATTGGGGCTGTCACTTATGGTGACGATTTTGGTGATCCTCGAAGCGGTGGCGCAAGACAGCATGAAGGGAATGATTTGATGGGTGCTAAAATGATGCCTTTGGTCGCTGCCATTGATGGAAAGCTTAGAGTGACTTATCCGGAGGCTAGTTGGGGATATTCAGTCACTATTGAAGATAAGGACGGTTATACTTACCACTATCTACATATGAACAATGATTCCATTGGTACTGATGACGGTAAAGGTGGTGGAATGAATGCTTACGCAATTGATATCGATGACGGCAACGCGGTTGTGGCTGGACAGCTGATTGGTTGGATGGGAGATTCGGGTAATGCAGAAACAACCAGGGCTCATTTGCATTTCGAAATTAGGCGGCCTGATCGAACTCCAATAAGTCCTTATAACAGTCTTAAGGCAGCAACAAAAATCACACGAGCGGTACCGCGACCAAAATTACCAAATGAAATTTTGCCATTTGATTCTTTTGAAGGAGGCAGTTTTATTGCCATGGGAAATGTTGACGCCGATGCAAGCGCTGAAATCGTAATGGCTGCAGGGCCAGGTGGGGGACCACACGTGAAAATTACAAAACAAGACGGAACGCCTGTTGGAAGCTTCTTTCCATATGCCGTAGGTTTTCGGGGAGGGGTTGATGTAGCAGTCGCTGATGTGAATGGGGATAATGTCGGAGAAATAATAACTGCTCCACGAAGTGGCGGCGGTCCACATGTTAAAATTTTCAGTGCATCAGGCCAAGAGCTGGGCGGGTTCATGGCTTATGACCCAAGGTTTAAAGGCGGAATAAATGTCAGCTCCGTTGATATTAACGGGGACGGTACCGATGAAATCATTACCGCTCCTGGTAGGGGTGGAGGTCCACACGTAAGAGTCTTTAACATGAATGGTGTCGAGCAAGCCGCATTTTTTGCCTACGATACATCCTTTACTGCGGGTATCGATGTGGCCGGATATAGTGCGGATTTAGGTCAAAATGCTTTTATTGTGACGGCACCCAACACGGGTGGTGGACCGCACGTAAAAATATTTAACGAAACCGGAACTTTAATTTCTCAATTCATGGCCTATGATCCTGCTCACTTAGGTGGAGTTCGTGTAAGCCTGGGTCAAATAAATAGCAGC
>DASPKQ010000098.1:0-5719 GCA_035627995.1 Verrucomicrobiia bacterium
TTGGCCGACAGTTCTTACGAAATAATAAACACCAGCTTAAACGAACCTTTAGGGCATAGCTCTTCCGCCAAAATTCCGCCTGATTGGATCATGATTGAACGATCGACCGGAAGAATAAAACCCCCTTCACAGGAGACCTTAACAAGCAATTTCAGTTATGATGCGCTGCGCGTTCCGTTTCGATTGGCTTTGGACTGGAAATGGTTTCAAGACCCTAGAGCAAAGGCAGCATTAAATAATATGGGATTCCTGTCGCGTGAGTGGAATAGTAGGCAAACTATTTATTCGGGCTATTCACACGATGGGCAGGCAGTAAGTGTTCACGAAAACCCTTCCATGTACGGAGGTTCGATCGGATATTTCATGGTTGCCGATCCTGAAAACGCTTCGGAAGTATTTGATAAAAAACTGAAGACTCTATATAACAACGATAATTTCGACTGGAAAGAAACTCTAAGCTACTACGATGACAATTGGGCCTGGTTTGGGATCGCACTCTACTACGAAGAACTAACTAACCTTTATAGAAAGGGCCAGAATGACTCAGCAACATAATCCTGAATATGATTTCCTAAAAACAGCAGTCAGCAAAGTTCTGATATTGTTAAATGCGGCCTTGGCTCTTGTCTATTTCTTTGTACTGGTGTTCTACTTCCCTGAATCAAACCCTTATCTGTTTTGGACTCTGGTAATTAGTGAGATATTTCATGTTTGGCTGGCATTAACCTTCCTCTATACCATTTGGGAAACGGATCCTGTGCCTCCGATTTTTGATGAAATGCATGCGCCTTCCGTGGATGTATTCATTACCGTTGCGGGCGAGCCGGTGGAAGTGGTGGAGCAGACCGTCGTTGCGGCACAAAATATGGATTATCCCAATTTCAAAGTCATTATCTTAAACGACGGCTTTGTTGCTAACAAGGAAAATTGGAAAGAAATTATCGATTTAGCCATCCGTTTGGGTGCGGGTTGCATAACCAGGAAAGTTCCGGGAGGAGCCAAAGCCGGCAATATTAATAATGGCCTACGCCACACCGGTTCTGATCTCGTGGCCATTTTTGACGCTGATCATATTCCAAAACCAGAGTTTCTCAAAAAAACAGTAGGCTATTTTGTTGACCAAAAAATGGGCTTTGTTCAATCGCCGCAGTATTACAGAAACCAAAAAGAATCCTATGTTGCGCAAGCGGCATGGGATCAACAAGCTTTGTTCTTTGGCCCGATCTGTAAAGGCAAAAACAGACTTAACTCGGTAACAATGTGCGGCACCAATATGGTAATTTCACGCAAAGCTTTATCAGAAGTTGGCGGTATTCATGAAGATAATATAGCTGAAGATTTTCTGACAGGATTATTTTTGCACGAAAAAGGATGGAAATCAGTTTATGTTCCTGAAGTTCTGGCCGAAGGACTAGCCCCTGAAGATCTGCTTTCCTACACCAAACAACAGTTCCGATGGGCACGGGGCAGTCTCGAGGTAATCTTCAAATACAATCCCCTGTTTAGCCGCACACTAACCTGGGCCCAACGAATTCAGTACTTAAGCTCGGCCAGTTTTTTCCTCTCCGGTGTTGTCGTTCTGATGAACATTATGCTTCCATTAATATTCTTCTACTTTGGCCTGGTCCCGCTGGAGATCTCAACTATGGCACTGGCCATTGTATTCCTGCCACATATCTTTCTGACAGTGTATCTGCTTCGCACCTCCTCCAGTAACTCATTTACTTTCCGCGCTCTAGCTTTTTGCATGAGCAGCTTTATGATCCACATCAAAGCTCTCTTCGCCAACCTGTTTAATGTAAAAAGTGGGTTCTCGATTACTCCAAAGCAAAAAATTACGGGCCAGTTTTACAGCCTCGTAATTCCGCATTCAGCTTACTTTGTCCTTCTTCTTGGCGGCCTGGTAGTGGCTGTATTGCGAGAAGGCCTGACCGTATCATTGATTACTAACCTTTCCTGGGCCATATTTAATGCTGCTGTTTTTGTTCCATTCATTAACGCTGCAACACCTTTGAATAAGCAGCATAATCCGGAGGTCAAACTAATTAAGAACAGAATATATGCAGACGAGCTACGAAATTGAATCTAAAGGACACGTTGGGGTCATTATCGTCTTAATGTTGTTTGTTGCCGGTTTTTCCCTTCTCTTCCTAAGTCAACAAAGCTTACGACTGGATGAAGCACAAAGTCTTTGGCAAGTCTCAAACAGCATTCCCAGAATGATAAACATTATTGCACAAGATGTGCATGTGCCGTTTTATCACGTTCTGCTTCATTTATGGCTTTTTTATCTTGGCGACACCGTCTTTATGGCCAGGATGTTCTCTCTGATTTTCGCAGTCCTGACTGTTCCTTTAGTTTATGTACTCGGAAGAAAGGCGTTCAATCCAACCACAGCACTCTTTGCAACAATCTTAACGGCAATTTCGCCGTTTCTTATTTGGTATGGGAACGAAGTCCGCATGTACAGCCTGTTAACGTTTTTGACCGTTATTAACCAAATATTTTTTGTAAATATTTTTAAAACAGGTCGCGTTAGTTCCTGGGTCGGCTATGCAGTCACAGCTGTTCTGGCTTTGTTCACCCATTATTACTTTGGCCTGCTATTGATCAGCCAATTATTATTCTTCCTTTATTTCCGGCACTCATTTCCGTATAAATCCGGTAGAAGATTCCTAATGGTTTACGGACTCATATTGGCCATCTTCACTCCCTGGCTATATTACGTTTATACTATAAGCACGACCAACTATTCACAACCATTATTGACAAAACCGACCGTAATAAATCTCTTTATAACTTTTTCGCAATTTGTATTCGGCTTTCAAACAGAATCATTCAATAGACTAGCGATTGCGCTCTGGCCTCTCGCGGTTTTGTTCGGTTTTCTTGCCTTAAGCAGAAGACAAAAATACACGTTTGAAGGGACTTATTTCTTTTACGTGACTGTGGTCCCCGTAGTGATTGCATTTATCGCAAGTCTTTTAATAAGACCGTTGTATCTGACCCGTTATTTAATCCTTATTATTCCAACTCTGTACTTGTTCATGGGTTGGCTATTTTCAAGCTATCCGTTAAGACTTGAACGAATGCTCAAGGGTACAATTGTGGCAATAATGATGCTGACTTTGGTTCATCAATCAATCAGCGCCTCAACTCCGGTAAAAGAAAATTTTCGTGAAGCGGCGGATTACTTAAGCGAAAAAGCTGAGCCTCAGGATTTAATTTTGGTTTCCGCGCCTTTTACTATTTACCCTATAGAATATTATTATGAAGGCCCGGCGCGGATAACAACAATGCCGGAATGGGACCGTTTTGTAGTCGGTCCGATTCCGGCATTCTCTGAAGATTACATGGCTGGCAAAGTTGAAACCTACAAAGCCACGCATCAACGAATCTGGGTTTTATTAAGTTATGACCAAGGATACGAAGAACAAATCAGATTGTACTTTGATAAGAATTTCGAGCGGTTAGATCAGAAAAATTTCTCTACCGGACTAAATCTTTACGCTTATAAACTCCGCTACAACTAGTTAACTGCTCTTCGAGCCAATCCTAAAGCGTACTCAGGCCACCATGAACCAGCTGAAGGTCCGCCGTTGCAATTACCGTCCGATTCTCCTGGTTTTTTGACCCACAGATAGGCATCAATCAAACCGTTGCCAGTGTTTACGGTTGGCATTTGTCCAAGACCTCGGCCTTCCGGATTGCACCATGCTCCACCGGGAGCAGCACCTTGGCCGTTTCGACTTGTGTCGATGACAAAATGCTTGTTGCCTACCAATTTGGAAACTTGCTCACCGTAGTTGGTGTTGTCAGAAGTAGTCGTGAAGTTAGAAGTATTCAGAGCGAACCCGTCGGCCTGGTCAATTCCTGCAGCCTTAAGTCGTTCAGCCATGGCGGTTGTCGCAACCCATCCCGGGTGACCGGCATCTAAATAAACGCCGATTCCCTTGGACTTATAAATTCCAACTGCTTCCTTAAGCATTTCAAACCTAGATATTTTTGCCTCGTGACTTAAACAGTCAGTTAAGGCTAGTGCGTCCGGTTCCAGAATAATTACAGCTTTCCTGTTTCCTATTGCTGACGCAATTGAGTTAGTCCAATTGCGATAGTTTTGCATGTCGCTCATGCCGCCTGAAGAATAACCACCACAATCTCTTTGAGGAATGTTGTATGCCACAAGTACAGCTATAGCACCGCTCGCAGAAGTTCTTGAAAGATAAGCGTTAACATCGCCGGTGATATCCCAATTCCAATTGCCCAACCATTTTGATTCAGCTCCTGCTGCAACTTTATCCATTAAACTGGCGTTTGCTGGATCACCGTTTCGGTGAGAATCAGCCCAGTGTTTTGCATCAGAATCGTTATTTACATATAACTTGGATCCCGAAAATGGATTCCTGGAGTTTGATGGAGAAGTCTGTGGTGCTGGTGTTGGCGCTGGTGCTGGAGCAGGTTGAGGGGTAGGAGTCGGGGTCGGTCCTGGGGTTGGTGTTGGATTTGGCGTGGGTATTGGTGTAGGAGAAGGTGTTGGATTTGGCGCTGGGGTGGGTGTCGGTTCATTTACACTACTAGTGCTCGTGAACAGCACCTCTTCTGGGACAACTTGCTTCCCCATCGATGGTGAGCTCCAGTAGAGTTTGCTTGTGGCATCTCCGTAGCGTTCATAAAACTCCAATTTCAAGTTGTATTTCTTTCCGCCTTCCAGGTAAACACTACCGCTATCTTCCATAAGAGAATGATCAGACCAGTTATCGATAATTTGCTTGCCGTTTACGTTTAATCTAACGCCGTCGTCGGTAATGGTGTAGAAAGTATAATTAGCCGAAGTTTCTGGCAAAATCTGTCCTGTCCATCTTACAGAAAACGTATCAGGAGCGATTCCGGCTCTAGGAGAACCTTGGCTCCAATTGAAGTCAACATTCTTATCCGTTCGCTTATATACTTGCCCTCTGAATTCCATATTTGGATAATATTCGGCATTAAGGCCGTTAACCGAAAGTGTGTTGTTACCACCAATATTTGGAACCGTTGGCATGCTTACTCGGAAAGCATTGAGTACGTCTTCAGCAAAAAGATTGCTTTTGGGGACGATTTCTTTGGACTGACTCTTTGATGACCAAGAGAGCTTCATGATTGATCGCAGTGTATTATCGTAGTACTCCAATCGAATGTCATATTTGTTTCCGGCTTGCAATGCGATGCGGCCGGTATTTTCTATTCTCGCGTGATCACTCCAGTTATCGATCAAGAGCTGACCGTCTACCCATAATCTCACTCCATCATCAGTGAAAGTGTGAAAATTATAAGTCTCAGAATACCTCGGCATGACCTTGCCTTCCCATCTAACAGAGAAAGATTCTGAACTTAATCCTGCCGCTGGTGCTCCGTGGTCCCAGTCATAATCAACCGCATCATCGATTTTGGTAATCTTATTCCCCGTGAAATCTAGATTGTCGTAATAAGTGGCTTTTAATCCATGCTGAACAGTCGCGTCAATTTCGTAATTTGAATTGTGATTTATTAATACCACGCTAAGCGCGATGCAGAATGCAACCGCCGTGGTCCTGACTATATGTCTTTTTGATTTTTGATTTAACTGCTTTTTTCTTTGCCCGCGAAATCTCATTTATAATTTCATTCCTAAAGGCTGTTTTAAAATCACTTTTGTTTAATGGATATTGTTGATATCAAAACAGACTCTTGGGTTAATTAT
>DASPKQ010000099.1:0-8854 GCA_035627995.1 Verrucomicrobiia bacterium
ATGTTCACCGGCAGTTCAACAATCTGAGAGTCTGGTTTAAGACGTTTGCGCAGTTCATAAAGATCTAAAGCCTGCCCCAAAAGATCTGGTTGGAATTTTACGGCGCGATTGTTTTCGATAACCATCTCGGCTGATTGCGGAGGTCGGTTGATTTCCAACAAAGCTGTTTCTATCTGTCCCAACGTCGTAGGATTATAAAGTTTAGATTTCTTTACTTGTTTCTTCCCGGTGAGAACTGACGTTGCCGTTTCCTGCAAATCAAAATCGTTACGGACGAATTTTACTTCGACCTCGTTCGTTTCTAAAATTTCCACCGGCCAGGTTTTATCGTTAAATTTTAATTCAGCCGCTTTCCCGGTTGTAGGAAGAAGCAGTAAGACAGCGAAAGCTAATTTAAGGATAATTGATTTGGACATCACGTAAATTTTTCTTGATTTTAAACTTGATAATAATGTCGCAAGCTTCTCTGATTTCCGGAAACTTGTCGACCCACTCAATTAATACGATTCGTTTTTTAGAATGTAACAGGTCTGTTAAACCCAATGACTGCAGCTGATCTAGATGAGTAAGGCGATAAAAATCAATATGATAAAACCGTTTATCTTTAAGTTTGTATTCGGATACGACTATGAAGGTTGGGCTTTTTACTTTTTTAACTCCTAATTCCGTTGCAAAGCTCTTGGCAAAAGTTGTTTTACCCGCTCCTAATTGGCCTGAGAGACCAATGACGATGTCTTGTTCCTTATACTCTTTAGCCAAATCAGAGGCCAGCTTTTTAACTCTAGTTTCCGTCAGATTTTTTAGCGTTGGCATACTTGATTTTACCATTTTTTGCCTAAAAAGTCGAGGCAATTTAGCTCATTAAAACAGCACCTTTCGACAGTTGACTCCAGCAAATGGAATATGTATATTGATATGAAAACTCTATGCAATATTGGGTGGTGACTAATATTGTGTCGATCAATATTTAGGGTGTCTATACGACAATTCATGCCTCCGGATCCAAATAGCCAAATTATCGAACAATTGAATACGGCAAATAACATTTTAATTGTATTGCCACAAAATCCTACCGCGGACAGTTTGTCCGCTGGTTTGGCATTGAGATTGTTCTTTAGGAAGCTTGAAAAAGAAGTTACGGTCGTATCACCAACTCCTTTGGACCCGAAATATAATTTTCTTGAAGGTTTTGGTTCGGTTTCTAATTCGTTGAGTGGCGGCAAAAATTTCGTTATTGAAGTTTCTACCAAGCGCACGCAAATAGAAGAGTTGAGCTATCACAAGGAATCGGATCATTTAGCGATTCACATCAAGCCCAAGCAAGGGGAGTTCAAAGAGTCAGATATAACTTTCAACACAGCTGACTATCCCTACAATCTTATTATCACCGTTGGAATTGCCAGCTTGGATCAATTAGGGAACTTTTATACCCAAAACGCCGAAATGTTTTTTAAGTTGCCGATTATCAACATTGATTATCGTGCCAACAATGAAGCTTATGGGCAATTTAATCTGATCCAACTTAATAGCACTTCAACTTCAGAAGTGATCATGGATCTGATAGTAAAATTTGAATCCAATTTAATAGACGGTGACATTGCCACCAATCTTTTAACTGGAATAATTACTGAGACCAACAGCTTCCAGCACACTCGTACTACTCCAGAGACTTTTATCAAGGCATCACAACTTGTGGGCCAGGGAGCAAGGCAGCAGCAGATTATCAGTTCGCTCTACAGAACCAAGACTATGAGTTTCCTCAAACTCTGGGGCCGTGCGTTAGCCCGCCTTAAGCAGGATAATGATGTAAGTTTGGTTTACACAGTTATTACTCAAAATGATTTCCAAAAATCGCAGGCGTCCCTGGAAGAAGTAGAAATGGTTATCCCGGAATTGACCAATCAGTTGAAAATGGCAAGAGTTTTTTTGGTACTACATGAATTATCAGAATCAGTCACTGCAGTTTATTGCCAGTTACCTTCAGCTATAAGTGCACAAACCATCTTTGGCGGATTCGAACTAAAACACGTAACCCCACAAATTATCACCTTTAACGTTCCGGTCAGTCTTTCCGAGGCCGAAACCACGATTGTTAAAGGTCTCAGGGACGAATTGGTGCGGTTGAATGCGTAAATCAAGCGTTTTTATTGTGGTATACTGAAACAAAGATAAAAATATATGGTCACAAGTTCAACCGACCGCGATATAAAGATCAAGCAGGTTTATAACCAGCTGGACCGCAAATTCGAAGAAGCAGAAACACAACGCGACGCCAAAAAAAACAAGCTACCTTATATAAACCTTTACGGGTTTCCTGTTGATCCGTCGGTTTTGGCTTTGATTCCAAAAACGCAGGCCCAATCATCCGGTGTCGTGGCGTTTTATAAGGAAGGTAGAAATATTAAGATTGGAATGTTGGGTCCCAGTAAAGAAGGTGATAAAGTCATTAAGCAGTTGCGGGATCAAAGTTACTACGTGGATCGTTATCAAATTTCCAACAGCAGTTTTTTGCACATGCTGGAAAGTTATGACAAGGTCGTCTTAGCTGAGAAGCATTCTGGCGAAATCGTCATTGAACCAAAAGATATTGAATCCGACGTAAGGGACATTAAAGACTTAGGACTGAAGATTTCCGAGACCTCCGCCACCCGAACCATAGAAGTCATAATGGGTTCGGCTCTATATTTATTTTCATCAGATGTGCACCTTGAGCCGGAAGGCGACGGTATCAAGATTCGATACCGTATTGACGGCGTGCTTCAGGATATAACAAAGCTTCCTTCCGAATCGCATCATCAGCTAGTCTCCAGAATAAAAATCTTATCAAAACTCAAACTGAACGTAACAACTGTACCGCAGGATGGCAGTTTTCACTTAACTTATAACAATCAGCCTGTTGATGTCCGTGTTTCAGTCATCCCTTCCGCTTTTGGTGAGTCTATCGTTATGAGATTACTTCGCCAAGATAAACAAAATTTAAAATTTGACGATCTTGGTATCAGCGGGTTGGCGCTGGAACGACTGCTTAAAGAAATCGAAAAGCCAAACGGCATGATTTTAACTACCGGACCTACAGGTAGTGGAAAAACTACAACACTTTACGCAATTTTGAACAAACTGAATGAGCCTGGCGTTAAGATTATTACTCTCGAGGATCCAGTAGAGTACCGTATTGCTGGCATCACGCAAACACCGATTGATGCGGCAGCGGGAATGACTTTTGCTTCGGGACTTAGAGCAGTGTTAAGACAAGATCCAGACATTGTTATGATCGGTGAAATGCGCGACCTTGAAACTTCTGAGACAGCAACCCAAGCTGCCTTAACTGGTCACATTGTGCTCTCCACGCTCCATACAAACGATGCGCCTTCCGCCATTCCAAGATTAACCGATTTAGGAGTAAAGCCATTTACTTTAGCTCCGGCAATTAACGCGATCATTGCTCAGCGACTGATTCGACGCATTTGTCCGAAGTGTAAAAAAGAGTACGCCTTGAACCCCTCTTTGAAGGGGAGGGTGGAAATGATTCTTTCCGCTATTCCAAAAGCGGCTCAGATTAAAGTTCCTAAAGCTCTGAAGTTTTACCATAGTGTTGGATGCGCTGCTTGCAACGGTTTGGGATACAAAGGGCGAGTAGGAGTTTATGAAGTTTTTACCATGAACCAGCAATTGGAAAAATTGATTCACAAGGAAGCGTCAACTTCCGAAATACGCAATCAGGCAATTGAAGACGGTATGATTACCATGGCTCAGGATGGAATATTAAAAGCTCTTCAGGGTGTTACGGATGTAGAAGAGGTTTTTAGAGTCACCGAAGGCTAGTTAATAACGAACGCAGCTTAAAACCGCCAAGGTGGCGGTTTTTTATTGACAAACGCCAGCTTTACTGATACATTTAGCTATTATTTTTCCGTTAGGAAGAGATTAAATTCTTGTTGTTTAATGTCTCCCTAACGGGAGAAAGAGGAGGAGATTAAGTGCGCAGAACATTCAGCATCTGTCTGGCTGTCCTGGTCCTCGGGTTGGGAACCCTTCACATTTCGTGTGCGAAAGAAGCGGAGGCAGTCGACGTCGTCCATGGCATCCGACCGGCGTCCGCGGCATTCAGCGACATCCATGGTCTGGCCGAGGAGATCGCCCGGATGCCGGAAGAGCGCCGCGCGGCGTACCTCAAGCAGGAACGTCCTCGGCTCGAACAGGGACTCACTTATTTCCTTCGTCGGAACGATCGCCTTCGGAACAACGAGGAGATCGAGCGGGTCGAATTCCGATTCGGATCGCTCAAGAACGTGACCGCGAGCGACGGCGCCGGAATCGAACACCGTGGGCAGTTCAAGGACGAGCTCGTGGCCCGGGTCTTCGTGAAGGGCAAAGACCGGCCCATCGACGTCATCGTTGAATGCCTCAACGGACTGTTCATCCTTCCCGAGCAGATGAACACGCTGCAGTCGCTCGGCTCCGCAGTTCCCGTTGAACGGTTCACAATTGGGCAGCGGGAAGGGCTGACCAAGCACGTCGACTACGCCGTGGCCATCGATCTGGCCGATCGTTTCGACCTTCCGCTTTACCGCGGCAGGATCCAGGATGACAAATTCCGGATCACGCCGCAGCAGGCGCGACGGTTGGAGTCGGAGACGGACCGAATACAGGTCACGGTGCACGTGGTCCAAGGCGACACCTTTGACCTCGTGAACATGACCATGAATGGTCGGCAGGCAGTGCAACGGTAGTTCTGCACAATTCAGGGGCGAGCGGTACGTATGTTACCGCTCGCCCCCTTCTTTTCGCCCGAGTGGCGGTTTTTTGTTATCATGGAATGGCATCATGACTGAATTTAAGCAAAAACTGTTAATGATTGATGGACATGCGCTGACATTTCGCGCATTCCATGCTCTACCAAATCTAACCAATTCAGAAGGGTTTCCCACTGGAGCTATTTTTGGTTTCTTTTCAATGTTCCTGAAATCATTGGAAGATATTAAACCGACTTATGCTTTGGTAACCTTTGATCTGGCTGGCCCAACTTTTCGTCACAAGATGTCAGGTGACTATAAAGCTAATCGTAAACCGACACCAAGCGAAATCGATCTGCAGGTTCCGAAGATAACTGAGATCCTTAATGCCATGAATATCCCTGTTTTTCAAAAGCCGGGATACGAAGCCGATGATTTGTTGGGAATAATTTCGCGCAAAGTTCCAGAAAAAGTACTAAATATTATTGCTACCGGCGACAAAGATCTTTATCAGCTGATCAACAAAAATACTGTTATTTATCGATTTAAGGGATTCGGGGGTTTTTCCGAAGTTGACTTATATGATGAGAAAAAATTTGAAGCAGAATATGGTATTAAGCCCACACAGTGGGTGGACTACAAAGGCTTGCGCGGAGATCCATCTGACAATATCCCAGGCGTCAAAGGAATTGGAGAAAAAACTGGTTTGGAATTGATTCAGCAATTCGGCAGCATTGAAAAGCTTTATGAAATTATCGAAAAGAACCCGGCTAAAGTTAAACCGGCAGTTCTAAAAAAACTTATTGAAGGAAAACCATACGCTGAACTTTCAAAGCGGTTGGCTTTTATTGATACCAAAAATGGTTTGGAGTTCGATTTTGAAAAAACAAAGCTTGCGGATTATGATCAGGAACAAGTGCTTAAGTACTTCCAGCAGTTTGCAATAAAGTCTTTAATCCCAAAACTTCCAAAAATTTCCGTTAAAGCCGAGAAAGTTCTGGAAGCCAAGAGTGTTGACCGGGACTTTACCATAATTGATACCACCAAAAAGTTGAACGATCTTATAATCATTTTGCAGAAACAGAAAACGATTGCTATTGATACCGAAAAAACAATCGGCCCCCTGGTGGATTCCCAACTGGTTGGCTTTTCCTTGAGTTTTAAACCTAACCAAGCTTATTACATACCAACATTTCAGCATCCTGAGCTAGATGCCTTTTCAGCGCTAAAACCCATTCTAGAAAATATTAAGATAGAAAAGGTCGGACACGACCTAAAAACTGACAGCTTACTCTTAAAGAAATACGGTGTTAATCTTTTCCCATTGAATTTTGATACGGAGATTGCCGCTTACCTTATTAATCCTGGCCAGAGAAATTATCAAATCGAAAGTCTTGGGTTTACTGAATTAGGTTTAAGAAAAAAAGCTATTGAAGGATACGAGGAAAAGCCAAGAGAGCGTATTCCGTTTGAACAGATCAAACTGGTTGAGGCGGCTCATTATTCGTGTGAGGATGTGGATGTGACATTTAAATTGAAATCCAAGCTTGATCAGCAGCTGCGAGAATTGAAGTTAACCAAGCTTTTTGAGGATATCGAAATGCCTTTAGTCCCAGTGCTCATGCGGATGGAGTCCTTGGGCATCACTTTGGATAAGGGCTGGCTTAAGAAACTGAGCAAGGAAGCGGAGACAGAAATCAAATCTCTGGAGAAAAAAATTCATAAACTCGCCGGCCGCGAATTTAATATTTCTTCTCCAATTCAATTACGAGAAATATTGTTTGATGAGCTTAAAATTCCTACCACGGAAATCAGGAAACGGGGGAAAACTGGCGCAATTTCTACCGCAGCAACCGAGCTTGAAAAACTCCGCGGACTACACCCGATTGTTGATCACATCTTTGATTATAGAGAATTATCAAAACTTAAATCTACTTATTTAGATTCTTTGCCCGAGCTGGTTTCAAAAGTTGATAATCGAGTGCATACCAGTTACAGCCAGACAGTTGCGGCCACAGGACGATTGTCATCTTCTGATCCAAACTTACAAAATATACCTGTTCGGACCGAACTCGGTCGGCAGGTACGCAAAGCTTTTGTGGCAGAAGAAGGATTCGTTTTGGCTTCCCTTGATTATTCACAAATTGAACTTCGAATAGCAGCTTCACTCTCTGGAGATCCCGAGATGACTAAAATCTTTAAATCTGGGAAAGACTTCCATTCGGCAACAGCAGCTAGAATTTTCAATGTTATGGAATCAGCTGTAACTTTTGAGCAAAGACGAGATGCTAAAACCATTAACTTTAGCGTACTCTATGGCGTGTCGGCTTTTGGTCTGTCGGAACGAACGGATATGGGCCGATCAGAAGCAGGCGACTTCATCAAACGTTATTACCAGGTTTTTGGAAAGCTCAAAAAATACATCGACGATAGGATCAAAGAAGTTCATGATAAGGGTTATGCCTTAAACCCACTCGGAAGGTTACGACAATTTCCTGACATCAATTCTTCCAATTTTGCCGTTAGATCCGCTGCGGAACGAGCAGCGTTTAATATGCCAGTTCAATCTCTGGCTGCGGATATCATTAAGATGGCTATGATAGAAATTGATAAAAAATTGTTGGATGAAAATTGCCGCATGCTTTTGCAAGTCCATGACGAACTCGTATTTGAAATCAAAAAAGGCTTGGAACAAGAATGTATTCCCAAAATCAAAAAAATTATGGAATCTGTTTACGGTCTTAAGGTTCCCTTGGAAGTTGATGCTAAAGTCGGTCAAAACTGGCTCGAGATGAAAAAGATTTAATTTTTGTTACCTTTTTAATTTCCCTTCGTAATATATATCGAGGATCAGCAAGACACGCACTTTAAATAGTGCCGTGCACAAAAAAGCCCCATTGGGGCTTTTTTGCTAACAATTAGCCTTTCCTTCTATAATATAGTTAACGTAATTAATAAAACTTATGCCCGAAGAACAGAATTTGGCACCCCAAGAAACAAAAAATAACGAATCGCCTTCCACCGTCCCGGCTAAACCGCCAATTATAGACGGCCGCTTCAAAAAATTACTCACCGTTCCAGGCCTGGCTATTGCGGCTGGCGTTTTAATAATAGTTTCTTTGATTGTTGTCGCAATTAACAACAGCCAGAATCCAATAGCCTTAAGACAGGCAACTGTTTCTAATTTACTCGAATTGGTTTCGGTAAGTCCGTCCGGAACTCAAGCTGATCCAAATCAAAAACTCACTTTAGTTTTTAACTATCCGGTATCAGCTGAACACATCCAAGACTTTATTAAATTCACGCCGAATGTTCCTGGCCTTTGGAATCAAGGCGAGAACGACAAAACGATCGTTTTTACACCTGAGCAACCTTATTTCCCAGGATCAAAGTTTCGTGTAACTCTGCTAGCTGGAATGCCTTCCGAATCCGGTAAAAAGCTTGAGGCAGATTACACTTTTAATTATGGGATCAGGATTGCGGGGAATGATATTCAGTTTGTAAAAGGATACAGTTCCTACAGGTATATGAGTTTTCCGGTGGATAAGGGTTTGGATATCGAGCTTAATCTTGGATCAGAAATTAAAGATCCTAAAGCTAAGCTTTTTAAAATTGCCAAGCCTGAGGAATTACTGAATGCTTTTGTTTATCCCACCGAAAGTCCATGGAATTACGAACCCAAAGGTACGCAAGAATTTTATTCCGGATCCGGAATGACTCAGATTCAGGAGTTTGGAAACTTGGGGCAGAATAATTTTATCCGTCACAAAGTTGATGCAGGACTTTATTATGTGGCGGCTTTTGACGGCGACAAGTTTATTCGCGGCACCTGGGTTTCAGTTACCGATCTAGGAGTGCTATTACGTCAAGATGATCAGAACATGTACATTACTGCGCAAAAGTTTTCTGACCAAAGCCAGGTTAATGGGGCAGATCTTAATGTTTATTCTTTGGGTGGCAAACCAGAAGCTTTGATTACTGGTAAATTAAGTGGCATTTGGATTACTAAATTCGAACATCCAAAGCGTGCCGATATCATTATGGTTCGCTCCGGAAATGATGTAGCTTTTCTGCCGCTTCGACTGCCGAGTGCAGAAGCCGAAATTGGTGTTTATGAAAAT
>DASPKQ010000100.1:0-8954 GCA_035627995.1 Verrucomicrobiia bacterium
CATAGACTTCGTCTCGACAATTTGGCCCAAACGACTTTAGGGATAGGTAAAACCGGAGATGGTTTGGAAGCCTTGCGTCTTTATAAGCAGGGGAGAATCGATGAGCTGAAAAAATATTGTACAAACGACGTTAAAATCACAAAAGACTTATACGATTATATCCAGACATATCAGAAGGTTTTATATAAGGATTATTTTGAAACCAGAGAAGTTAAAATAACTTTCCCGGAACCGGTAGTCCGCAAACCAGTAATGAGACAAGCGTCACTGTTCTAAACATGAAAAATGTTTATTGGTTATTGTTTGTAGTTGCTTGTTTAGCAGTTATCATATTGTTTGTAATCCCGGCCTTTAACGGCCGGTTATTAATTTCACCTTACTTAAAAGTTGGTGATATTACATTTAGGTTTTACGGCTTGATAATGGCCGCTTCCGTTCTTCTTGGTTACCTGATTGCAAGGAATTATTCCCCGCGTTTTGGAATTCTCAAACAAGAAATAGATAATTTTGGTTTTTGGTTGATTATAGTTGCATTTTTGGGAGCAAGATTATATTTTGTATTGTTCGCTTGGGAGTACTTTAAAGAAAATCCAATCGAAGTGGTTACGGTTTGGCATGGTGGACTTTCCATCTATGGCGCCATATTAAGTGGTTTGTTGTTTAGTTTTTTATGGGCAAGAAAAAAAGCTTATGGTTTTAGAATGCTTTTGGATAATCTGGCCTTGGGGTTGCCTTTGGCGCAAGCATTGGGCCGCTGGGGTAATTTCGTTAATTCAGAAGCGTTTGGTTTGCCAACGAATCTTCCTTGGAAAATGTATGTGGTACCCGAGAGGCGACCCCCAGCATTTTTGGAAATGGAATATTTCCATCCAGCTTTTCTTTACGAATCATTGGCCATGATCGCAGTCTTTTTTATCTTAAAGGCAATTTTGGGCAAAGTTAAACCGGGCGTTTTGGCTTTTTCTTATTTAGGCTTATATTCTCTTGTTCGTTTTTTTGTGGAACAATTAAGGTTGGATAGTGTTTGGATTGGCGAAATCAGATCTGATCAGCTTATTGCAATGATTATTGTATTAATTTCAGGGATAATAATATTGCGCTGGCAGTTCGGGCTCGGCCAGGAGGAATTGGTTGAAAAAAGTGGCTAAGATTGGTATTCTTGAAGCACCATGTTTAACCGAGTCTCTTCCTTTACATTGGCATTAGTGCTATTTTCAGTCCTTGCAGGCAGTGCCAATAATATTTCCATCTTTACCGCCTCATTGGTGCTTTTGATGGTAGCCACCTTTATTATCAACCTAAAACGAATTGGCTTAAGCTGGGCTCACCTGCTTTTGCCAATGTTATTTTTGCTTGGAGTCGGAAGTGTTTTTATTGTAATTACCAGTTCAACTTTGCGCTTGGTTTTTTTGCTGGGCGCTGCTATCGCTTTCTATTTGCTTGAAATGAACCTGGGACGAGAAAGCCATTTGCTACAGAATATTTATCTGCTTTCAGCATTCGCTCTCTACGTTGGAATATTTTCACTGGAATTTTATTTGCAGTTGAATACGACTCTGATTTTGCTGTTGGTATTTTTTGTCAGCTATATTTTAAGCATCCAGGGATTTGCGGGTTTTTCTCTGCCGGCAAAAAAATATTTTTATCTTCTGATCGCGGTTTCACTGACCGAAGCGGCTTGGGGGTTGACCTACTGGCCAACTCATTACGTTGTTAACGCAGTAGTAATCTTTTGTCTGTTTTATCTTCTCTGGATTTTCTCCTTTTCCGTATTTTTTGGAAAACTGACCCGCAAAAAGATTTTCTTGCAATTGGGATTGGTTACTTTCGTCCTGCTTATAACATTAACAAGTGCCGCATGGCGGCCGTTAATAGGATAATAATATGCAAAAAATAAAAATTGACTGGTCGGAATACACTCCGTTCCAGCAAAAGGTTCTAAAAATTGTTGCTAAAATTCCTCGTGGAAAAGTTTTGACTTATTCGCAAATCGCACTCATGATCGGTAA
Organism: Verrucomicrobiia bacterium; assembly: GCA_035627995.1. Lineage (GTDB taxonomy): Bacteria > Patescibacteriota > Doudnabacteria > UBA920 > O2-02-FULL-48-8 > DASPKQ01. The sequence continues at coordinate 2,010 of DASPKQ010000100.1, forward strand.
GCCTGGAGCAGCTCGGGCTGTGGGAAACGCGGTGGGTTCAAATCGACACGCGCCGTTCATTCCATGTCATCGTGTTGTGGGGTATAATAGCTTGGGCGGTTACTCCGCTCCGGGAGGTATCGAGACTAAGAAATTACTGCTTAAAAAGGAAGGTTATTTGGTTAAATGACACGTAAGCAAGTACTGATAATGGTTGTATTAGCTTTTTTTGTTGGCGCAATCGGAAGCATTGTTTTTGACAGAATAATTTTACCGTATCTTTCAACTCTGCCCGGACTTTCGGGGTTGAGGAATTTTCAATCAAATTCTCCCATTGTCATCAACCGAACCGAGCAGATCCAACTCGACGACGGCGTGAACATGATTGAGCTAACAAAACAAGCTCAAAACTACACCGTATCAATTTATAGCAATGCTCCAGACATAAGACTATTAGGATCGGGAACAATTTTGACTTCTGATGGGCTAATCTTTACGTCCAGAGCAGTACTTGGAAATCTTACGGAAGTTACGGTAATACTGAACGACGGCAGATCGTTTCCTGGCTTGGTCCGAGCGATGGACCGCAAGAGCGAAATTGCCGTTGTTACTATCATTGCTCAAAATCTTTCCGTAGCTCAGTTTGAAGATGCCAATAATCTGCAAACAGCCGCAAGAATAATGGCACTTGGTAAAAGCACTAATCAGTTTACAAGACAGTTCGTTTCTGGCGTAGTCACACGAAGCGTTAATAATTTTTCCAGTCTTGAGCAAGTATATTCTACGGAAGAACTATCGGAAACATTTGGTTTTTCCGCAGCCTTAAACAGTGATTATGTCGGTGGTCCGGTTTTTAATCTCGATGGGAGAATGGTAGGTATGGTCGCCAACGCTTCAGGTAAAATCATAACCGCGGAAGGGTTAAGTCAGGCGTTAAACGAATATTTGTCGAGCGGGAAAGTTATTAGACCGTATGCCGGTATTCGCTATCTGAATTTTTCTTCAAGCCTAGCAAATCTAAAAAAATTACCAGGACCAGGAGTGCAAGTTGTGAGTATTGAGGAGGCGAGTCCGGCTAGAGCAGCTGGTTTGCGCGTAGGAGATTTTATAACCGCCGTAGACAATACCAATATTGAAACATTAAGTTTTGAGAGATTAATCAACAGACACCAACCAGGTGAAGTAAAACTGTCAGTCAGGCGCGGCGATTCCAATTTGGAAATAAGGTTTAACATCCAGGAGCAATAAAAATGTCGGACTGCGTTTTCTGCAAAATCATTGAAGGAACAATTCCGTCCAGTAAGATTTACGAGGACGACAAGACAGTGGCGATATTGAATATTAATCCCGTAAGCAAGGGGCATGCTTTAATTTTACCCAAAAAACATTCAACTGATTTTTTGGAAACAGAAGATTCTGAATTACAAACATCTATTGTTGTCGTTAAAAAAGTAGCCGAGGCCATCCTTAAAGCAACAGGTGCGGCTGGCTTCAACATTCATGTGAATACAAAGCCCGCTGCAGGACAGGAAATTTTTCATTTGCACTATCACATAATTCCAAGATACCAAAACGATGGTCTTAAAGTGTGGCCACATGCCGAAGCCGAACCAAAGACTCGCGAACAAATGGCAGAAGAAATTAAAAAGTTTATCAAATAAATGCGTTACCTAATAACCGGAGGCGCCGGCTTCATTGGGTCCAATTTCATACACTATTTATTTAAAGAGCACCCTCAGTCTCAGATTATTAATCTAGACAAGCTGACTTATGCTGGAAATCCGGCTAATGTCAAAATGTATGAAGGCCAACCAAATTACAGATTTGTTAAGGGTGACATCCTGGATCTGGAGTTAGTTGATAAATTGGTTTCCGAAGTTGATGTAGTCGTAAATTTTGCTGCTGAGACTCATGTCGACCGTTCGATTTTGGGACCAGCGGAGTTCGTACAAACCAATATTGTTGGAACCCAAATTCTGCTTGATGCCGTAACTAAACATGAAAAAAGGTACCACCACATCTCCACTGATGAAGTGTTCGGTTCTTTAAAATTTGATAGTCCAGAAAAATTCAATGAAGGCACGCCATATGACCCCTCGAGTCCGTATTCGGCCTCTAAAGCCGCATCTGATCACTTGGCGCGCGCTTATCACAGGACCTATGGCACGGCCGTGACATTAAGCAACTGCTCAAATAATTATGGACCATACCAATTCATAGAAAAATTCATTCCACTGGCGATTATTAACGCCATTAACGACAAACCCATACCCTTATATGGAGATGGGCAACATATTCGGGATTGGATTCACGTTGAGGATCACTGCAAAGGCATTTACTTAGTTATTACTGAAGGGAAAATCGGGGATACTTACTTGATCGGTGGTAATGAAGAGCAATCCAATGTTCACATCGCAAAGGACATTTTGAAGAGTTTGCAGAAGAGTGAAGATTTAATAACTTTTGTGAAAGATCGCCCTGGTCATGATAAACGTTATGCTATTGATTCCAGAAAAATTGAACTTGATCTAGGATTTACTAGAAAGTACACTCTCGAAGAAGGTTTAAAGCAAACAGTCGATTGGTACGTGCATCACAAACAATGGTGGGAACCAATAATTAATAACAAAGAATTTATTAAATATCATAAAGATCAATATGAAAATAGATAAAGTATATACTGAAAACGCAAAAAAAGTAGACACTAAAGATCATCAGGGGAATCCTAACGGATGGCTTATGGAAATGTTTAAGGACGAAACGAATGTTAAAACCGAAGTTTATTTGTCTGCTGCATTCCCAGGAGCATTTAAAGGATATCATTTGCATCGTGTTCGGGCAGCCAGGTATGTTTGTTTGAAAGGCAAAATGAGAATTATTACCTATGAACTTGTTGATGGAAAATGGCTGAGATCAGAAAATATTTTGGAGCCTGGCAAAAAAATGTTTATTCCCAAAGATATTGCTACTGGATTAGAAAATATAGGCGACGAAGAAGGATGGCTCGTAAATTATCCTGATCCTGCCTATGATCCCAACCTTAAAGACGAGCAAGTTGAATATTCTCAAGAAGAATTGGAAAAAGGAATTGTTAAATGATGAGGGTGCTTATTATTGGCAGCAAAGGCAATTTAGGCCAGGCGTTAGCCGAAGCGTATGCTGAGGTTAAGCCTGTTCTTTGGGACAGAGAAGAGATTGATATTACTAATGAAGAGGAATGTAAAAGCAAAGTTGCTGCCCTTCAGCCGACCTTGGTATATAACTGCGCTGCTTACAATAAGGTAGATGATGCGGAAAAGGAAATTGAAATTGCCGAGACCATAAACGGTTATGCCGTGGGATTTTTGGCAACGGTTTGTAGGGATATCGGAGCGACGATGGTTCACTTCAGCAGCAATTACGTATTTGATGGACAAAATGCAGAAGGGTACAATGAAGATGACAAGCCGAGTCCCAAAAGTGCTTATGCCAGATCAAAACGATTAGGCGAGATAGAACTGCAGCAAAACATGGATAATTATTACTTAGTTCGAACCGCCTGGCTTTATGGGGCCAAGACTCAAGGTAAAAAGAGCTTTGTTGATATCATGTTGGATATGGCTTCTGCGGGTAAGACAATAAACGCAGTGAATGACGAATTTGGCAATCCGACCTACGTTAAAGATTTAGCCCAGGCACTCGTTGCCTTAACTCAGAGCGAAAAGCCGTTTGGGATTTATCATCTCACTAACGCTGGATCGACGAGCTGGTTTGAATGGGCAAAGGAAATTTTTAAGATTAGAAGTATTAAGGCAAATATAAATGCGATTCCTTCCGGTGAGCTTAAGCGTCCGGCAAATCGTCCTAAATATGGAATTTTAAATAACACTAAATTCATTGAATTGCGTCCTTGGAGTGAAGCATTAAGGGAATATTTACAATCATGAAAGGCATAATTCTTGCCGGCGGTAGTGGAACAAGATTGAATCCGTTGACAAAGGTGACTAGCAAACAGTTGCTTCCAGTTTACAATAAGCCGATGATCATGCATCCGCTTCAGACCTTGCTCAATGCAGGGATCAAGGAAATTTTGATTATCGTTGCCCCAGACAGAGCCGGCGATTTTTTAAGACTTCTTGGATCAGGAAAAGAATTCGGTGCAAAATTTACTTACGAAATTCAAGATCGTCCAGAAGGATTGCCTCAAGCGTTCATTATCGGAGAAAATTTTATTGACGATGACAGTGTCTGCCTAATTTTGGGTGATAATATTTTCGAAGACGATTTCACAGATGCTATAAAAAATTTCAAAAGCGGCGGTCATATTTTCGCAAAAAAGGTTCCTGATCCCGAGAGATTTGGCGTTGTGGCTTTTGATCAAAACATGATGGCCACGAGAATTGAGGAAAAGCCTAAAGAGAAATTTACCGAATACGCTATCACCGGACTTTATATTTATGACAGTAGAGTAGTCGAAATCGCCAAAGGCTTGAAACCTTCGGCAAGAAACGAGCTTGAAATAACAGATGTTCACAACTGGTACTTAAATAGAGGAGAGCTTAGGGTTGATTTGGTGCAAGGTCAATGGATCGATGCCGGAACCATTGAAGCTCTCTATCGAGCATCAGAATTAATTAGAAAAAAAGAATTAAAAGAAAAAAAATAATGCCGTTTCTTTTTTCGCAACAAAAACAAAAGACTCTTTCTATAATCATCATCTCCAGCGTAACTTTTTTGGGTTTTGAGACTTTGAGTGCAATTCTTGGACAAACTTATCAATTAAAAATATTCGCGGAACTTTCGATATATCTTTATTTTTTCCAGATTTTTTGGCTGACTTTTATTTATGATCTGCATCTTAAGAAGAGAGACATTCTTCGTGAACTCCGTCAGCACCACAGCGGTTGGTCTCTGTTTGTCAGAGCATTCAAGGAAAGACTCCATCACATCCATCGATGGCAATTTTTTAGACACTATTTAAACTTCCTGATTCTCCCAGGTGTAATCTATTGGTCTGCAATAATACTATTGTCCTTAAACCCCTTCCACACTGAACTTAAACAAGTGGTTATTATTTTGGCGACATTGAGCTTGAGTGTTGCTTATTGGCATCTCAAAGAAGTGTTTAGTAAAAATTTTGAAATGCATCATTTTGGCATAAAAATACTAGCGCTTGTTAAAATCCTTGCTGTCTATTTATTTTATTGCGCCATTGTCGGCTATACGTTTTATTTTGGTCATGGTCCGGTTTTTCTTTCCTTCTTCGTTTTTGCAGTAACCAGTATTCTTTTATACCAAGCACTGTTTCAGCATAAGCTTTTAAATTTGCGGTTAATGCTGATTGCTATGGTAATAGCTTTAGTTACAACTGGCATAGCATTTTGGATTTACCAGGTTTGGAACCATAATTATTTTACCGGCGCTTTGATTATCCTGGCCGTATACAATGCTGGTTGGGGAATCCTCCACCATTATTTGGACAATAATTTAACCAAAAAACTGGCAATAGAATATTTGTTTATGATGTTTTTGGTTGTTTCAATTCTTTTAGCCAGTCACGATTTTACTCCGCGCATTCAATAGCTTAAATAAAAAACAACCTCTTAAGAGGTGTTTTTTATTTATTGTACATTTATAGTTAGAGTATAATCTTTTTTTACGCCACTTGCTGGCCAGTAAGGGGTAAACACAACGGTTTGTTCAGCAATAAAGGTTACAGTCTTTGTTCCACCTGGGGCTATGGGGCCAGTATTACCCACTGAGCTTCTCAGTTCCACTCCGCCGTAATAAACATTATCTTCTTTTACGTTAACAATTAGATTTATTTTATTTCCCTTAGTAACGTTAATAGCTGACGGTGATGCTGTATAGTCATCCACAAAAACTATTACGCTTTGAGTTGGAGGAGGTGGTGGAGGCGGTGGGAGCAGTGCAGGTGGAGGTGGTGGAGGAATTCTGGCTGGCGGAGGTGTAACTGCAGGCGGCGGCATCTGGAGCGGTGGTGGTGGGGTAACTTGCTGGATTGTTGCCGGCGGAGGAGTAATCTCGAGTGCGTCCGGCGGTTGCCCCGGACTGTTGTCGCTAAGTTCCGGAATGTTGGAAGTTTGCTGTTTGGTGGATTGCTTAGAATCGAATCCATACCAAACAATTGCTACTGTGGCCAATATTACTATCAAAATGAGAATTGTTTTTTTCATCAGGGTTAACTTAATGCACTGATTAAATTAATGATTGCAATCAGCATAAACAAGATTGAATGAGAACCGGAGCTAGGTCCCACTCTTTGAATTTTAGCTCTAAATATTAGAAATGAATCCAGTGCCAGGAAAAAAAGGAAGCTTGCCGCAAATACGGCCAGAATTAGTTTCATTGTCCGAGAAAGCTCAGCTTCTGAGTTTACGTTGGTAGGTGAAAGTTGGTTATTGTTGGGTCCAAGAATATTTTCGAGACTTAAATTGCGAGAGATCACAGCACCTCGAATATCCTCCACTTGGACTAATAGTTTCTCATTACTCAAATCTTCAGAACTGTTGAATACCAATTCACCAGTGTATTGCCCGGCAACCTCGGCTTCCTTAAGCACGACTTTCTGATCTCGTATTGATGCGGTTACGTGTTTTGGTTCCCCTGAGACATCCACATTTATCCTGACGAGTGTTTTATCTTGTGTCAGTTCCGTAACAACATTGATGTTTTCTGAAATGGAGACAATAGATTCCTGAGTTGTATTGGGAGTTGGTCCGCCAGTTGGCGGAGGAGTTGGATCGGGCGCAGGCGCTTGAGCTGGAGGGGGCGGTGGAGGTTTTGGTGCAGGCGGTGGAACAGGTTTGGAAGGCGGAGGTGGTTTAGTGGCGGAGGGATTAGGCGTTGGAGTTGGGTTTGGTTGAGGCCGTCGGCGCTGAGGACGACGCCGCTGCCGGAGCGCTCTCCGAGGGGGGCGAGCGCGCGGACGGCCACGACCGAGGGGCGGGCGCGTTCGTAGACGCG
>DASPKQ010000101.1:0-3993 GCA_035627995.1 Verrucomicrobiia bacterium
CTCGCCTGTCTGCTCGTCCCGGTAACACATTGTTGTGCTGGAATAACGCTGAGGCAATTCACGGTAGCTCCATTTTTTTCGGTTAAAGATTTGGATGTGATGCGGACAGTTCATTGGCTTCATGGCGAATTCATGACCTTCCCGTGTTTCTATTCGGAACAATTCGTTTTTAAATTTATCCCAATGACCACTGATTTGATAAAGTTCTTTTTTGGTAATGTGTGGAATTTCAACTTTTTGGTAACCACGAGCACGTCTAAGTTCCCAAACAAAATCATCTAAAATATTTCTGACCAAAGTACCTTTGGGAGTCCAAAGCGGCAATCCGGGGCCAACAAGTTCTGAGAAAGTAAATAAGTCTAATTGGGGACCGAGTTTTTTATGATCGCGTTTTTCGGCTTCTTCTAACTGTTTAACATAATTATCTAATTCCTCCTGTGTGGGGAAGACAGTTCCATAAATACGAGTTAGCATCTGGTTCTTTTCCGACCCTCTCCAGTACGCCCCAGCGAGCTTTAGCAACTTAAAGTGCTGAAGTTCTTTTTTTGGATTGTCTACATGGCCTCCGCGGCAAAGGTCCCAGTAATCTCCAGATTTATAAAAACTGAGTTTTTCTCCACCAGCAGAAAATTCGTCGATCAATTCGTGCTTGTATGGGTTATCAGGATATTCCTTCTTGGCATCATCTTTGGATAACTCGTGCTTTTCAAATTTGTCCCAAGTTTTTAGAATCTCCTTCATCTTTTTTTCAATTTTAGGGAAATCCTTTTCTGAAATTGGATTTGCAAATTCAAAATCGAAGTAAAAACCGTCCTCGATGGCCGGACCAATAGTACGTTTGGTATTGGGCCACAACTTCATAACTGCGGCCGCGAGTAGATGAGCAGCGGAGTGACGGAGGTTGTTCAGGTTTTCGTTCTCGTTTTTCATAGACTTTCAGTTAATAAAAAAATCCAAGCCCTAAGGCTTGGGGTCCCGACGTCACGTCGAGACGGTTCCACCCAATGCTTTCGCTTTATTGATCCATTTAACGCATGGAATCTGCGCTTAGGCTCCGTGGTTGGTGGCCACATCAAGGCTTAAGAATTAAATAAATTATAGTCTCAATTGAGTATTTAGTCAAAAAATGCTAGGCTATTTGATCGTTGGCCAAGGAGGAACAATCATTTTGAGGAGAGGAGATGGCTACAAAAACACATCCGTTTATTTTTCCTGTTTTACACGCACCAAGAGTCGTGAACTTTGATCTCTTGAGTCTCAGACGCGACGTTGGTCTAGAACGAGGAATTTATGAGCTTCGGCTTGTGGATCCTTTTTTAGCTGGCGAGCGCCGTATAGGTATCATGAAGCTTCTGGAGCGCGCCCGAGACAAAGAGGCTGTAGTCAGCTCAAGGCTGATTAGCTTGTTGCTCAACAATAAGCAAGTGATACCTGCGGGCTGGACTCGTTTTTCGGTCGTGGCGGCAGGAACGGTCTGGGAAAGCAAGGTCCGCGGACTTGCTGTCCTCAGAATGTGGTTCGATCATCGGGGATGGGTAGCAGATACGCTCACTGAGCGATCAATGTTCACTACTGAGAGCCGAATCCTCAAAGTCATCAAAAGGACCTAGCAGCACGCTCGCTAGGTCCTTCGTCATTTATGTAAGTAGTTGAGTAATTTTTTCTTTTAACTCCACGTTCATACTGACCCTAAACGGAGTTTTAACTTGTTGCTGGTTGATCATCAAATTTACCGGCTGTTCGCCAGGATAAGCTTCAAAAAGTTTTTTTAACTGAATGAAGATTTCTTCCGATGCGTTTCCAGGAATGGTAATAGTGACAATTTTAGGGGCCGTAGGTTCGGGACGGGGAATAGAATTAATAAATTCGTCAATTTCTTTTATGTCATCAGCCAGAAATTTAGGAACACCGTCCTTGTCTGAAACTTTTCCGGAAATGACTACAATTTTTTCTACTTCAACTAAGTTTCGGAATTTCTGGAATATGGTCGGAAATACCAAAACTTCCACTGGACCAGTTAAATCTTCCAGATCTAGGAAAGCCATTTGGTCACCTTTTTTTGTGAGGATTTTTTGAACTTTAGTAATCACACCTCCGATATTGATATTGCCCCGAGCCGTGGCAATGCTTCTGATCGGTTTTGTAATTTTGGCCAAAACCTCAGCATGATCTTCTAGCGGATGAGCGGAAACATAAAGTCCTAATAGTTCTTTTTCCCATGACAATTTATCCTTTTTGCTGACTGGTTCCACTTCGCGAAGTTTAAATTTGAATTTAGGCATGGTTCCTCCACCAAACAAGCTGCTTTACGAGCTGTTGGCTTCTTTAAACTGACTGCGAGCGGATTCTAAAATCATGTCGGTGTTAGCCAAAAGTGTTCCGCGCTCTCCAAAGGCATCCATGGCTCCTGATTTAACTAATGCTTCCCAGGATTTTTTATTAAAATTGCGCGTTTGAATCCGGGCTACAAAATCTTCCAAGTTTTCGAATTTACCACCGGCTTTGCGGGTGCGGATAATTTCCATAATTACGTCTGATCCCAGATTTTTCACCGCATTCAAACCAAAACGGATATGTTTATCGTCAATGACGGTAAAGTTGGCCAAACTTTCGTTAACATCAGGAGGCAAGACGTCAATGCCCATGCTTTTACATTCCTCAAAGGCGTCTGCCACGGTTTGGGGATCACCGGCTTCCGCGGTCATAACCGCAGCCATAAATTCCACTGGATAATTAGCTTTCATGTAGGCGGTTTGGTAGGCCACTATTCCATAAGAGGCTGCGTGCGCTTTACCGAAACCGTATGCCGCAAAAGGTTCAATCAGGCCCCATAAGTTTTGTGCACGTTCCGGGGTATAGCCAGAATGGTTGATACAGCCCTGGATAAATTTCTCTTTTTGTGCAGCCATTTCCTTGGGTATTTTTTTACCCATAGCTTTTCGTAGCTTGTCAGCTTCTTCCCAAGTGTAGCCCGCAATTTCTATGGAAGTTGTAAGTACGTCATCCTGGTAAGTCATGATGCCATAAGACAGGGACAAGAAATTCTCCATCTTTGGATCGGAGTAGGTGACAAGTTGGGGATTGTGTTTACGGCGGATATATTCAGGTATGGATTCCATTGGGCCAGGGCGATATAAAGCAACCATAGCCATGATGTCGTTAATTTTACTTGGAGCAAGTTCCCTGAGATATCGAGTCATGCCAGAACTGCCCAATTGGAATAATCCCATGGTTTTTCCTGCAGATAGTAGCTTGAAAGTTTTTTTATCATCCAGTGGCAAGTTCTGCAGGTCGACTTCCACACCTTTGGTATGCTTTACGATTTCGACGGCGTTTCCCAAGATAGACAAATTACGGATTCCTAAAAAGTCCATCTTAACTAAACCAACATCCTCGCAGGTATTCATCTCATACTGAGTGATTATTTTTCCGTCTTGGTCTGTTTGAAGCGGTGTGTAGTCGGTGAGAGGAGTAGGGGAAATAACAACACCTGCCGCATGCACTGAAGCGTGACGGGCAGCGCCCTCGACCTTCATACTCAAATCGATCAACTGCTTGGTTTCCGGATCCTTGTCATAAGCTTCCTTTAGTTCAGGGGCCATAGCCATGGCCTTTTCGATTGTCATGTGGAAACCTTGTTTGCCAAATGGGATCATCTTGGCGATCTTGTCGCATTTAGCATAAGGAATTCCCAGAGCGCGTCCCATGTCGCGGACGGCAGCTCTTGCCATCATTGTTCCAAAAGTCACAATTTGAGCAACTTTGTCGGATCCGTATTTTTGCGTAACGTAGGCAATAACCTCATCTCGGCGATTGTCGGCAAAATCCATATCAATATCAGGAGGAGTCGGGCGCATGGGATTCAAGAAACGTTCGAACGGCAACTTGTAATCGAGCGGGTTAACTGTAGTGATCCCAATGGCATAAGATACAAGCGATCCGGCCGCGGAACCTCTCGTTGTGGCTATAATGCCTTGCGAGCGAGCCCAATTG
>DASPKQ010000102.1:0-14905 GCA_035627995.1 Verrucomicrobiia bacterium
CAAGCTTTATCAGTTCATTGCCATCACTGCTTATGAAACTTCGGTTGATCTGGCTCGCGAAAAAGGTTCCTTCCCTCAATTTGATTCCCAGAAGTTTTTGGAATCCGGGTACATGAAGAACATGCCGGAATACATCCGACATTTGGTCGGAAAGTATGGAATCAGAAACGTCACCATTATGACTCAGGCTCCCACTGGCACTGTAGGCACAATGGTTGGCACCTCAACCGGCATTGAACCGTTCTTCTCTTGGACCTATTTCCGTAAATCGCGTTTGGGCGTACACCAAGAGCATATTAAACTCGCTAAGGATTGGTTGGATGCTCATCCCGGACAAGCTCTGCCTGAATATTTTGTCACTGCTATGGAACTGGCTCCGGAAGAACACGTGCGAGTGCAAGCTGCGGTTCAGCGCTGGACCGATTCCGCGATTTCCAAAACCGTAAATGCACCCGAAAATTACACAATTGGACAGACAGCGAAACTTTATGAATTAATGTACGACTTAGGCTGCAAAGGCGGAACCATCTATCGAGACGGTTCTCGAGACGAGCAGATTTTGGCCACTGACCATAAGAAGCTCGGCAAAGATGTTGTTGAGCAAATGGAAAGCAAGAAGGAAGTAAAACAACAAGATGAACCAACAACCGCTCCAGCCCCGCAGCCACAGCCGCCACAAAAAGAGGTAGAACCTATGCCAAACCCACATCCTACCCCTGAGAGGCAACCGCAAATGGTTGCTAAGGTCACTCCCAGAAAGCGACCTGAGGTAATGCACGGGTCAACCTACAAGATTACAACCGCTTACGGTAACCTTTATGTCACAGTTAACGAAGATGAATACGGACCATTTGAAGTCTTCTCTCAATTAGGAAAAGCCGGCGGATTCTTTGGAGCTCAAACCGAAGCCATTTGCCGAATGATTTCCTTGTCGCTTCGATCCGGTATCGGCATTAACGATGTCATTGATCAGCTCAAAGGTATTAGAGGTCCGGATCCGGTATTCCATAACGGTGAGAGAATTTTGTCTCTTCCGGATGCAATTGCCAATGTCCTGGAAAATCATATCAAGCGCGGACAAAAAGAATTAGAACTTGATTTCACCAAAGTTGCTGAACCGAAAGCTAAGAAGGAAGAGGTCCCAGTATTCGAAGCGGTTACAAAAGAAATTAAAACCGGTAGCTCATCATTCGTTGCACAAAAGACTTCGATTGCGGACATGGGGCACGCACCTGCTTGTCCGGATTGTTCCTCCATGTTGATAATGGCCGAAGGATGTATGAAATGCGAATCATGCGGCTACTCCAAATGCGGATAATACATGGATTCACAGGATAAACCGATTCACAAACGCGAAGAGCCTAAGGCAAAGAATCCAAGTGAAGATCTTTCAGCCAGGATTAAGGGTTTAGAAAAAGCCAAAACCTATCCCGAAATGACTCGAAGTGATATAGCTGCTCTTGATCGAGCAATTGAAAGTTTGAAAGCAAAAATGGCGGCACGTTCCGAAAGTTAATTTTGCGACCACACTCAAGTCTTCAGTCTTCGTTTACCGTATTTAATGAGTTTAAAAAGGAAATTTTATGGAAGGATGGCGAGAACAAGAATTTACACCAGCCGGCGACTCATTCGAAGAAGAAACAAGTTTAAGGCACAGAATTGAATCGCTCAATGAAATGATCAGAATGATTAAGAATGGTAAAGATAATCTGAATGCAGATGTTGAAGCAAAACTCCTTGAGCTTAATAGGGAATTGGATGAAAAACAAGCCGAGCTGGCAAGATTAGAAAGTAAAAAATAAACAAAAGCCGGCCTAAAAGGCCGGCTTTATAAATTACAAAAAATGTTCGGAGTCTTACTTACATCAATCGCTACGCTGTTTGAAGAAGTCTCAACTGCCATAGGCCGTGAGCATGTTTTGGAGCACAAAGAAAGCCGTTTCATGATGGGTTTTTTGGATTTCTTTTTTGCCATCTTGTTTTTTGTTTTCATTTCTATTGTCAGCCACCAAGCTTTTTATTTTGATCGTGCTTCATTACCCACCTTTTTATTACGTGCAGTTCTGGAGTTAATCCAACTATATGTAACTTTGATTGCGGTGGTCCAGGCAGATCGATCGACATTCGGTTTTATTCGAGTAGTGACCATTCCGCTTTTGCTTATTGTTGACCTTGTGGCTGGCTACACCATGGGGATGAATCAAATCATGGGTATCGGATTAATTATTATTGCTGTTCTTTTTTTGTTCCTGGACAATGATTTCAAAAAAAAAGGTGCTTGGTGGGTTCTATTCGGCGCAGCCAATGCAGTGGCAACACTTTCTCTCTACAAATACAACATTACTCACTTTAATTCCGTTGCCGCTGAGCAAACTCTAATGTTTCTAATCCTGATTGTTTCTTTGGCTTTAACTACCTTTTTTATAGCCAAAGAAAATCCAGTTAAGTTTTTAACCAAAAAAGTTTATATTATTCAATCTCTGGCCCGAGGCGTGGGGACCCTTATGGAAAGTTTTGCTTTCTTGTTTGCTCCAGCTTCTGTAATTGTGGCGGCAAAAAGAGCAACTGCAGTTTTTTGGTCGATGTTAGCCGGAGAAGTATACTTTCACGAAAAGCACATTCTAGTTAAGATGTTTATGTCTCTGCTTCTGGCCGGCGGAATAGTATTAATAGTTATTTAAAGTAAGAAGAGGCGCGGAGGATACGAATCCCCAGCGCCTCAGGCAACAAGTTCGACCAGGCATAATGCAACCGGAATCGAATGACGCCTACCGCCCCACTGAACGTAAGCTTGATAGTCGCTTCGGATTGCAGTTGCGCCAGTTGCTCGAGCTTGAAAGCCGCTGCAATGGGCCGGTACGATGCAAACTACGGTTCCAATTCTAGAATCCGTTCCTAACGCTCGCCGAACCTTACGTCGAATGTACGTAGCTTGAAGCTCTAGAACTCTTTTGAGCCGTTCTTCCCGGATATTACTAGGAATGCCAACATCGCACAGATGCCGGTGAAGAACCTCCCTAGCACTCGGCTGGGCTGGAACTTCCACGCCAAGACGTTGAAGAGCTTCTGATTCGCTCTCGACCTGCACTGATTTATCCTCCTTCAAAGCAATTTATCAAATAAGAAATTTAGGGTCAATGAACTAAAATAATGAACCATGGCTTAACGATAATCTATATAGGAGATGGTAAGGGCAAAACATCAGCGGCTGTTGGATTGGCTGTTCGCGCTGCAGGTACTGGTTTTAGAGTTTTGTTTTTGCAGTTTGTAAAAGGTGACTGGCCTTCAGGAGAAAGAGAAATACTTGCCTCATTGGATAAAGTTGAAGTTAAACTTATGGGACGAGGATTTGTGGGGATTTTGGGAGACAGAAAACCGATTGATGAACATGTCCGTGCTGCCCAAAATGCGTTAAAAGAGAGCGAGAAAGCATTGAAGAGTAAGAAATATGATCTTGTAATTTTAGATGAAGCGATTTCCGCCATTGAAAGCAAGTTGATCGCCACGGATGATCTTTATAATTTGATTAAGAAAAAACCAAAGGCAGTTCATTTATGCCTGACTGGTCATAAGCGAATCAAAAAATTAATAGATGCGGCAGATTTAGTAACCGAAATGAAAATGATTAAGCATCCGTATTACAAGGGAATCTTGGCCCAGAGAGGAATTGATTATTAAATGAGAGAATTTGAAGCACATTTTTTGGATATTAATGTTGCGGAAATTGAAAGTAAGCTTCTTGCAATTGGCGCAAAAAAAGTAGGTGAATTTGATTTGCAAGAAATTATTTTGGATACCAAAGATCGAACTTGGAATAAGATTCATAAGCTGATCCGTCTGCGAACCGACGGAAAGAAATCGACCATTGCTTACAAAGAAGAAATTAAGGCCAACACCATGGGCGGTAGGGAAGAGATCGAATTTGGAATCCAAAACATGCAGAATATGAAATTGATTTTGGAAAAGATTGGCATGATCGCAGTCAGAGAGCAGGAAAAGAAAAGAGTTACTTATAAACTGAAGGATGTTTACTTCGATATTGATTTTTGGCCTAAAGTCCCGCCATATATAGAAATCGAATCAGATAACGAAGAAAAGGTTAGGGAAGCTGCCAAGCTTTTGGGTTTCGACTGGAAAGATGCTTGCCTAATGGATGCCAAACGAATATTAATAGAGATATACGGACTTAAAAACTTTGATCAAGTAAAGTATTTCACATTTGATAAATTTGAATACCATGAACAACAATAATCAAGAAATTGAAATTAAGCTCAAACTTTCCGATCCAGAAGTAGTGTTCAAGAATGCTTTAGAGCTGGGTGGTAAGGAGCTTAAGGAAAAAGAAGGACTTGAGCACGACGTTATGTATGATGATGGCAAAGGTTTTTTTGATGCTTTTAAAGTTTTGCGAATAAGAACTGCGCCGTTTGGCAACCTTTTGACTTACAAAGAAAAGAATGAACATTCGGATCAAGATAACTTTCTTGTTAGGACCGAAATAGAAACCTTTATCGAAGATCCAAAAGCCATGGATCAAATTTTAAGAAAACTAGGCTATGTTCCTCATGTTGAAAAAGACAAGTACGTCAAAAAGATTGAAATCGATGGCCTTGTTATTGAATTTCACAAGCTCCCTTTTATAGGAGACTTTATAGAAATTGAGGGTGAGAGAGAATTGGTTTCAAGTCTCGTCAGGAAAATAGGTCTAGATCCAAATCAAGGCATTGGCATTGATTACTCGAGTTTGTTTGAGAATTACTGTAAGGAGCATGGTTGGGATTTTCATAAAGTCCCTCATACCTTCGATGAAGAAAATAAACATTTACAAAAATCGTAAGGTCCTGTTAATATATTGAAGCCTTAATCAAAAAATATGACATTTAGGAAATTCGAAACGTTTGTTATTATTACCGTCATTGCGGTAATCGGCGTTATTTACGCTTTAACTCAAAAACCGCTTGAGCCTGTAAGTATTCAGGATCCGAATCAGAGCATAGTTTCAGACACCGAGCTTAGCCAACTTCCAGATCAAGGCACAGCTCAAACATCAGTGCGCTATAATGGTCAAGACGGAAAGAATGCAATGGAACTGCTTAAAGCTAGCCATCAAGTTGAAACTAAAGATTATGCCGGCTTAGGCGAATTCGTAACTGGCATCGACGGAGTTGATTCGGATTCAACAACCTTTTGGTCTTTTTACGTTAACGGTACGCAATCCACTGTGGGCGCTTCTCAATATGTCACGAAAAATAGTGATGTGATCGAATGGAAACTAGAAGAAATAATTAATTAGAAACACAAGAACATGTTGCCTTATTTTTTTGTTTTATTGGGCGCTCTACTTCGAGTCATTCCACATCCCGCAAACTTTGCGCCAATTGCCGGCGTGGCAATGTTTGGAGGGGCTTACCTCAATAAAAAATTAGCCATTGTTTTGCCTCTTGCTGCAATGATTATCTCGGATTTCTTTATTGGATTCGATTCCTGGCAGAGCAGAGTAGCGGTTTATGGTTGTTTCATTTTTTCGGGCTTAATCGGATTGTGGATTAGAAATCATAAGAGTGCCACAAACATAATCCTCGGAAGTGTTTTGGGATCAGTAGTCTTTTACCTTGTTACAAATTTTGTTTACTTCCACGGCGCCGCTAGCTTGTATCCACAAACTTTTGACGGTATGGTTTCTGCCTACATTAACGCCATTCCTTTCTTTAGGAACACGCTCTTAGGCGACATATTTTACGTCGCAGTATTTTTCGGTTCTTATGAGCTTGTAAAGGCTTGGCATGTAAGATTTTCTTATGCCAAGAATAATCAGGGTTAGGGTTCACTCCAAGGCTCATGATGAACGGGTAGAGGAAGTTGGTATTGATGAATTTGAGGTTTGGATCACCGTAGTTCCCTCTGAAGGTCAAGCCAATTCCGCTCTTTTAGAGGTCCTGGCAGATTATTTTAACCAGCCAATTAGTACAATTCGCATAAAATCAGGCTTGAAAAGCCGACATAAATTAATAGAAATTGACTAAAAAACAGGCCTAAATAAGCCTGTTTTTTAATTGACAGCGCTTGCCTTTTTCCGTACAATTCAACATTACCAGTACCCTTCACAGGTCTTCGAGGAGGAGATTGAATGGTAACGAAAGCGACAGTGCTGTTGTTTCTCGTTCTGTTCTGTTTTCCCGCAGCTGCGAAGGCATCCGATTACGTTTCATACACCCTCCGTCCTGGCGACACCGTCAGTCACGCGGCGTTGAAATTGACTCGAAATGCCAACAACTGGAGAAAGCCCGAGGTCGTGGTAATCAACACGAAAACGGGAAGACCAGTTGCTCGTAGCCGCTACAATCGGTTACATGTTGGTTGGGAAGTAAGGATTGACAAGCAGTTGGTCCGCACCGAGGCTTACGAGCCTGCCGGGCGAACCCTGGTTGCCGTCTGCACTGCCTATACCAATCCCGATTGCATCATGAGGTTACAGAAAATCAATTCTGTTACTCGGGCCGATACTGTACTTACGTCGGCCGTGTACATCCCTCGTGAGTTCACACTAAAGGCGACTCCGGCTCCGGCCGTAGCGTCTGCACCCGCACCAACCAGTCCGCAGGTTTCGGGATCATCCCGTACCCAGGCTGGATCGCAACCACAGGTAACGACCCCAGTTCCAACTCCCGCTTCATCGTCGACGCAATCGGCAACACCGGCAAGTTCGGATACTACTCGTCGCACTACTACTTCATCTTCATCATCATCCAAGTTTGTATGGATCCTGATCGCCGTAATCTTCGCGATCGCGGCTGTGATCGGATTCATCTATTGGCAGCGTCGCCGCATTGCTCTGGCTCTCATCAGTCGGAAAATGGAAAAAATGGCCGCTGCTATCGCAGAAGGTTTCCGCGTTCACTTCCGTGACGACCCCGAAGTTAAGATCGTCGCGGATCCAGAGTACCATCCCAACAGGGGATACTTCGTGCTCCGGCTTAGCAACGCTCTCGGTAACAACACCGGAGTGGGCGACACCGGATACGTAAGGATGAAGCTCGAGGCCCTCAGGGATCGACTTTCATCACATCCCTTCAATTTCGGGAGGTGGCATCTGGAAGACAATGGGTGGCTGGTTCTTCACTGCCACCACGAACCGAATCCGAGCCTTGCACGAACCGGAGGTGTATAAGTGAGAAGGGTCACCATTATTGGCACCGGCGGCGCCGGGGTCAATATTACATCCGATGTGCGGCAGGGCTTTACGGATGACCTCAAGGTCACTCCCGGCGACAACGAAGTTTTCGCCCAAGTCCTCACCGACACAGTGCGCTACCTGTTCCTGGACACCAACATCGACTCCCTTGATCCCTTGCGGGCCATGGGAGTGACTGATGAGGAGATCCTGCTCATGGGCGAGAAGTCCTTGGGCGGTTGTGGCTCATACCACGACAAGGGTCGCGCTCTTAAGGCCTATCAAGAGGTCCAAGAGCAAGTTCATGGTGTGATTGATGCTTCCGATGTGGTCATTCCCATCGGCTCCGGCGGCAAGGGGACCGGACTTGGTACCTTCTTCGCGCTCTGCGAGTACGCAGCGGCGAAGAGCAAGGTGCTCATTCCGTTCTACATTGAGCCGGCGCTGAAGGTTGAAGTTGATCCCGTGCAACATGAAGCTTCTCTTCAGGTCATTGAAGACCTGAAGAAAGCTGGGATTCGCTTCATCCACATCCAAAACCGCAAGGTCTTCAGCCGCGACATGCAAATGTCCAAGCTCGAAGCCTGGGGTTACATCAACCACACGATTGCCCGCGGCATTCGCGGCCTTCTGCCCGTCCTTTGGGACCGGCAAATGGTCGATCTTTCTGATCTCGCTCGCATGCTCGGCGGACACGGCCGTCTTCGATTGGGTTTCTCCGAAATCAAGTCGAAGGGCAAGTTCCCGTGCGAAGACGAAATCAAGAAAGCCGCTGCAGAGTGCGTGAACAACCCGTTCTACGGGTTTAACGGTTCGCCCGCAACGTCGATCATCTCGATCTCAGGATCGCCTTCCTGGCCCGGCCATGTTGAAGGTCGGATTCGTGAGGCGATCAGCGAGCGAATCTTCAAGAACAACACCGACTCGCGTTTCCGTCCGCTACCAGCTTACTTTCCCTACGTTCCTCGGCCCTGGGGGATCACAGCGTTGTTTGCGGAATGGACCGGAGTTCACGAACCGTTGAAACTTGCCGCCGTTCAGAGGACCACAAACCCTCTGGCTGGTCTGCAAGCTTCTGCGATTCGGAACTCCTTCCGTTCTGCCTCGACCCTCCTCCCAACCGACCTAGCACCGCAGGGGGAAGAAGCAGCGGCATCGGATGCGCAAGTCACAGACCGTGCATCAGCCCAGGTGACAACACTGATCCCCACACCACCCGGATTAGTGCCTCCAAGCCCCCGCAGCGGGGCGTCACCTGCCTTACCCCCTCACGGGGGTGCTACTGTTACCCCAACCCCCCTTCGGGGGGCAGCGACTGCCTCTCCACCTCACTTGCCACCTTCAACGCTCCACGTCGCGGCACAAAGCGACGTCGATGCCGATACTCCATGGACCTTCGACCGGTTCATGAAGGGTTTGGGGAAGGGAGATCTCCACGCGCTCGACCTCGCCTCAAACGGCGTGGGCCTCAAGACAGTTCCCGTCACTCACGGGGACATGCGCAAGTGGATCACTCAGCTGGTCTTCCGCCAGGCACTCAACAAGAACCTGTCGGATGATTGGAAAGCACATCTCTACGAGTGTGCGACGTCGGTTCCTGTAACCGACTGGGAATTGCCCCGAGCGAGACTTCTCGCTCTGGGAAGAATCCGACGGTTGAGCACGCTCACTCCCCGTGAGCTGGCCGACCTCAAGGAAGAAACGTTCCCATCTGAGGAAGCGAGGGCCGATCTGCGGTACCTCAAGGCAGTTCTGACTGTGTTCGGAGAAGAGGCTCTCAAGGCCTGTTTGGAACCGACTCAACCGTCGGTTGCTGGAGGGCTTGCTCTCCAGACCGAACACTAGTTCGCTACCATTCAAATTGTTTTTCCTGCCGCTCCGGCCGTTCATCAAGTATTACACTTGGTGCGGTCGGGGCTTTTTATTTTGGTCTTGTAATTTTTTAATCACAGTAATATAATTGGTTTTATGTTCCGCAGATTTCCTAGATGATCAGGAGGAGAATCCTATGGAAGAGTGCGAGTACGAGGGTAACAGTCCTTCACGGGTCGCGGTTGAGGGCGATCGTTTGATCGTTGTTTACGTCGGACGCAAGCGTCGCCACGGACCATGGATCGAGGTTAAGGGACTGGCCATGGCCAGTAACCCAAACACGGTAGTCGAAGTTCCGAACGGCACGAGGCTGACCACGTCTCATAATGGTGTCGATCGGACCGTCGAGTACATGCGAGGAGCGGGCTGGATCATGGACTGCGCGATCGTTGTCGATTCGACGATCATTCCGATTGATTCCCTCAATATCGGCCACCGACTCGTGGTCGGCGAGGGCGTTGGAGTGCCGGTTGCCATCCCGCGCTCCGAAGCAACACCCGAAACCATGTTCTACGATACTCAGAGGTGATCCTTCCCACTCAAGTTCCGGGGCGATGCCTAGTCTGTAAAAGACTGAGCATCGCCCTTTTGTTTTGCCAAATCGAAAGGGCGAGTTCTATTGAGAACTCGCCCTTGCGGCTTCGTGGATCGCCTTGATCAGCTCGAGCTGGATCACGATCTGGCTGTGCAGGGAACGATAGATTGCTTCCTGCTTGGTGAACCGTTGCCGAGCAGCGTCGAGCATGGGCAGGACCACTTCTTCAGTCTCCCGAATGTACTCGATCTGCTTCTCGAAGGTGAAGACACCGACCATGGACCGGGTGTTGTGCCTACGGTCAACGCCTTTGGTAACGGAGATCACGGGATCTAGACTCATCGACACATACCACTGCGCAGGGTTTTTCTTGACGCCTCCAGTATGGTTACTGATGAGCTGGAGTCGACGTGTGGTGTCCGGGCCGAATCGTCTGAGAATTTCCGGCTCGGATTCAGGTACATCTTCTGGGGAATCGTGCAGGAAGAAACTGAGGAACGTCTCTTCTGGCTCGATGAGTTGGTCCGCGAACACGATCGATGATTCAGCCATCTCCAGCTGGTGACTGAACTCGGGAGTAACTCGGTCCTTGCGAACCCCCGTATGGATGCTCTGGCCGTAGTACATGGCCTCCAGCGCCCGCAGGTAACCGCGGCCCTGCAACCAGCCTCGCATAAATTCAAACAGCAACTGGTGGCGGGTTTGGATCTGATCCGCTCTCTGATTTGGCAATCGTCCTCCTCTTGGGATTGAATAATAGCAATTTTGGCACAGAAACAAAAGCTGTCGTTTTATGGTAAAATAAATGTATGGCCAAGAATAATATCCAGGTTTTAAAAGGGTTTCGCGACTATATGCCGGATGAGCAAATAGCTCGCCGAAAAATAATTGCCAAAATATCCGAAGTCTTTGAACGCTTCGGCTTTTCGCCTATGGATACGCCCGCATTAGAATCATATGAATTGCTCAAAGGAAAAATTGGCGAAGAAGAAAAATTAATTTATAAATTTGAAGACTTGGGCGGTCGGGAAGTTGCCCTGCGTTACGATTTAACCGTCCCGCTCGCGCGCTTCATGGCCAACAACCCCGAATTGCCTAAGCCGTTTAAGCGTTATCAGATCGGCAATTCCTGGCGAGCAGAAAATACTCAGAAAGGAAGGTTCCGAGAGTTTGTTCAGTGCGACATTGATATTGTTGGATCTGATTCTCGTTTAGCTGACGTGGAAGTGATTGCAGCTATGTATAATGCCTATCAAGCTTTAGAAATTGGAGAAATTATAGTTAAGCTTAACGACCGAAGAATTATTGATGAATCTTTGCAGGAGCTTGGAGTAGGGGAAGGTAAGATGATTACATTTTTGAGATGGATCGATAAGCTCGATAAGATTGGAGAAGAAAAAGTTGCCGAAGGATTGAAAGCAGATGGTTTTCAAGGTGAAATTTTAAAATTGTATTCAGCAATAATTGAAAAGAACGGCCAGAAATTTGTTATGGATATGAAAGCTTTGCTTTCTAGCATGGGTGTTGCGAATGTTGAATTCGATAAATATCTCGCTCGGGGATTGGATTACTACACCGGAACAATTTTTGAATTTGTGCTCAAGCAGAAACCGGAATTTGGTTCAATCGGTGGAGGGGGAAGGTATGACGAACTAATTGGTAAGGTTTCCGGCGTAGCAACTCCTGCAGTCGGAGGTTCAATCGGACTGGATCGAATGTTTGCGGCTTTGCAAGATGCGGGTTTAATCGCCCCTCAAACCGCAGCCGAGGTTTTGGTTATGAACCTTGATACTGAATTGATTCCCGAATATCTAAACATCACAACCAATTTGAGAAACTCAGGTTTGGATGCAGAATTTTATTATGAATCCACTAAACTGGATAAGCAGTTTAAATATGCTGAATCAAAAAACATGAAGCTAGCCATAATTTTTGGACCGGAAGAAGCTAAGGAGCGCAAAGTCAACATTAAGGATCTTCAGGAAAAGAAGCAGATCACAGTGGAAATGGACGATCTTATAACAGAAGTGAAATCCATGCTCTGGTAAATAATCCACAATAATACAGCCTTGCAAAGGCTGTTTTTTGTTTGCTACAGTATCGTCTATTTTATGTTTACCAAATCGAATCTATTATTACTAATTTGTTTAGGCGTGATAGCCGGTAATTTTACAGGGAAATTCTTAACTATTAAAATAATTTCTTTTTTAGTTATTATTGCGATTATTTTACTTACGATCGCATGGCAGAAAAGTTGGGTCAAAATATTTGGGGTTATTGTTCTCATTACTCTGAGTTCGTCTAATTGGTTTCAATATAAAATGTCAGAATCAGATTTATCAGAATTTTACGGTAAAAAAATGTTGATTCAAGGAATTATCTCCGATGAGCCTGATGTAAGATCTGATAAAGTTTATTTGACCATTAACTCATTGGAAGTAAATGAGAGAAAGGTGAGGGGAAAAATTCAAATTAGTTTAGCTAAATACCCTGAATATGATTACGGCGACAAATTAACTTTCGAGGTCAAAATTCAAGAACCGTTCGAAACAGAAGAATTTTCTTATAAAAATTATTTAAAAATTTTGGCATCGAAGCCGTGGGATACTTCCCAAAAATAATTGAGGCAGAAAAAGGATTTGGTAATCCAGTCAAAGTCATTCTACTTAATGCTAAGAAGCAATACCTGGAAACGTTGTCTAGAATCTACCCGGAACCACACAACTCACTTTTGGCTGGAATTTTGGTAGGAGCTAAAAGAAATCTGCCTCAAGGTCTTAAGGACCAATTGGCAAAAACCAGTACCAGCCATATTGTCGCAATTTCGGGGTTTAACATTACCATAATTGTTCAGACCATAAGTAAGTTACTGCAAAGATTTGGAAGAAGAACGTCATTTATAGTATCCCTTTTAAGCATCATTATGTTTGTGATAATAACCGGCGCTCAAGCTTCCGTTGTTCGAGCGGGCATTATGGGCGTGTTGGCTTTAATCGCACTTAATGCTGGAAGGCTTTACGCCGTGACCAACGCTTTGGTTTTTGCCGCAGCTTTAATGCTTATTGTTAATCCTTTAACGCTTCATTTCGACGTTGGATTCCAGCTGTCATTTTTGGCTTTAATAGGATTAGTTTTTCTTCAACCAAAAATTGAAGTTTTATTTGCACCATGGCCAAAATTTTTAACTAATTATCTATTACCAGCACTTTGCGCTCAAATTTTCACTCTTCCGGTGTTGTTATTAAATTTTGATCAATTGTCAGTTATAGGTATAGTTACAAATGTTTTTGTGGTACCGGCCATTCCTTTGTTGATGCTTTTTGGTTTCTTATCGGGTTTGATTGGGTTATTCTCAATAGTTTTGGCTCAGCCGATGTATTGGTTAACATGGATTTTGATTTCTTATATTATTGAGATCATCAAATTTTCATCGTTGATTCCAATGTCCTCGATAACGGTTAATAATTTTTCTCCCGTTTTCGTTGTTATTTATTATCTTTTACTGAGCATAATAATTTTATTTTTCTACAACTCGAATCTCATCCACCTATGGAAACCAAAACAATAAAACTAATTCGATATTTAATTTTACCGCTTGCCATATTTTCTCTACTTGGTTTTGTTGCTTGGTATCAAAACAATCCTGATTACAAGCTTCATGTTAATTTCTACGATGTTGGGCAAGGAGACTCGATTTTTATCAAGACCTACTTAGGTACTCAAATACTTTTAGACGGGGGACCCAGTAATAAAGTTCTGGAACATTTAGGACAGGACTTGCCGTTCTTTGACCGATTGATCGATCTTGTCATCTTGAGTCATCCTCACGCAGATCATGTTTCTGGTTTAATTGAAGTGATAAAAAAGTATAAAGTAGGGAAGGTACTCATGCCGGAGGTGGAATTCGATTCAGCCGCATATAAAGAATTCCGAAGTTTGATTGAGGAAAAGAAAATAGAAAAAATTTATGCCTACGTTGGTCAAAGGATCTATTTGGATAATGCCACCGTATTAGATATATACTTTCCCGATCGAGGAAAAATTGTGGCTGATAATAACTCTCACGGTATTCAAAGCTCAAAGAGAAATCCTAATGACAGTTCTATTGTGGCAAAATTGTCATTTGGTAAAAACAGATTTTTGTTTACGGGCGATGCCGGACATGACATCGAAAATTTACTTTTGCCTAAGTTTAATATGGATGCCGATGTGTTGAAGGTCGGACATCAAGGTTCAAAGCACTCCACATCCGATGGATGGCTAAAAGAAGTAACACCTATTTACTCAGTAATTTCCGTAGGTAAAAATTCCTACGGTCATCCGACAAACGAAGTTTTGGAGAACTTGCAAGAAATAAATTCAAGAATTTTTAGAACAGATCAAAACGGAACTATCCGAATGTCATCGGATGGATACAAGATTTTTATGAAATAAAAAAAGGCCAGGCCACCATAAAGGTGGTCTGGCCAGAGAGGGTTGCACTGACGAACTGGGTTACCGATCGCGCCGGCGACGAGCCCGACCCGCGAGTCCGTCGAGGCCGACGGTCTCCAGCAAGCCGCTGAGGCTTGCCATGAGACCCTCGCCTTCGGCGTCGCCCGGGATGCCGAGGTCGAAGCCCGCGAGCAGCTCGTTGCTGAGCTCCGAGGCGATGTACACGCGCCGCGTCTTGAGGATGTGCTCGTGATGCCGGTCCACGTCCGTGATCTCCACGGGGAGATCGAGCGCGCGGATCTGCTCTTCAATCGCCGACTTGAGGCCCTTGTCGATGAGCCGGTTGTCCACCGCCGCGCAGAGCACCGCGAACCCCTTCGCCTGGGAGAAGAAACGAGCAAGGGGCTTGGTGCCGGCGGCGTAGAGGACGCCGTTGCGAACGGGGCTGCCGTCCGGGTCGAGCTGGACCCTGGCCGGTGCGGTCTGTGCCTCTTCTTGCGCCGTCTTCTCGGGAAGCGACGAAGCCGCGATGGCTTCGCGTGCCGCGGTCTGGTCCTGGAACGTCTCGTTGTTGCGATTCTTGTCGAGGAGTGCCAGGGCCTGGTACCGCGAATGAACTTCGAGCTCCTCGCCGAAGCCGACGTACAGGGTACCATGGTTGCGCGGGCAGGGGCACATCTCGAAGCGTGCAGGGTCGGTCTCGTTGTAGTAGAGCTGTGCCCGTCCGAGACGCCGCGTCAGCGTCGAGTGCTCATCATCGTTGACGAGACCGGCGCCGAAGAGATCGTCGAGGATGACGGTGCCCTTGGTGCGCGAGCGGAACTCGCGGTTGCCCTCGGGCGTGGTCAGTGCGTAGCGGCGATCGCCCAACTGGACGAGATTCACCACGAAAC
>DASPKQ010000103.1:0-4744 GCA_035627995.1 Verrucomicrobiia bacterium
CGATAGCTCCACTGATTGCAGTTCTGGCAATCGTGATCGACTGAATGTCTTATGCCCCTGGTCCAGGTGATACCCCAGGACCGAAGCGGACTGTCCATAAGCTACCTCCTTGATAGAAGAGTATAGCTTTTGTTTAGTGGGATCAAGAGTAGAGGATATTTACTTGTATTTTCAAATTTTGATATAATAAAGTTGAGCAATATTCAAAAAAATGAAAGTAAAAACTAAACGAAAAACAAAACAAACCATTCTATCTGAATTGGCTGAAATAGGCCCAATAATTAGAAGTGAACTACCAAGCAAGCGAACAATAAGAAAAGGCACAAGGTTTGTTACCAGACTTATTATGGCCACAGGCATTCCTGAGGCGTATTCAGAGTCCATTGCCTGGTTTGCAGAAAGAATGGCCCTGGCCACTCTTTGTCTGTTCGCTGCATCTTTTGCTGCCGGAGCGATGTTCGTTTTGTACTGGTCTGAGCCTATTAGCGAAAGCCAGTTTTATGAAGGTGTAACTAGAGGTGCCAGAGTAACTCAAGAAGGAATCAAGATTTATACTCAACAGGTAATTGATGTTGCGTCTCCAATATTTGGAGGTTTGGTCAAGGAGAATCGGGAAGAGCGTGATTTGGTAGCGGAGCAGTTGGCTGAAAGAAAAGCGAAATTGAAGGCTTACTTAGAAAGCAAAAAATCGCCATTTGCCGAAGATGATAAGGCTTTGGATGCTTTTGTAAATTCGAAAAATATGAAGCTGATGGTAGCGATCTCATTTGTTGAAAGCACATTCGGCAAGCACTGCTATTATTTTAATTGCAGCGGCATCGGAGGGACACCACCGAACTTAAGAAAGTATGATAGCTATGAGGAATGGATCAAAGATTTTGATGATCTTTTAGAAAGACGATACAAGGATTTACCGCCTGAAAAATTTATTGGACTTTACGTGCAACCCGGAAGTCCTAACTGGCTTTACGGCGTAAAGCAGGTTATTAAAGAATTCGAAGAACAAGGAATCGAAGGTTAATAAAACACCAGCTTTCAAGGCTGGTGTTTTTTTAATTATTTGATAGGATATACTGGTGAACAAAAAGCTAGCAATTTTAATAGCGGCCATTACGACAATATTAATTGTCGTTTTCTTAGTATCCAGTAACAGCCGGGACGTGGTCCCGGAGGGTAACTTTGCCAAAACAGGAACCAACATAATTTTCTTTGGCGATAGCTTGGTAGAGGGTGTGGGAGCTTCATCCAAGAACGATCTTGTTTCAGTCTTATCCGAGATGATCGACGAACCCATAATCAATGCCGGTGTGAGTGGCGATACAACGAGAACAGCCTTGGTTCGCATCAATGAGGATGTGCTTTCTAAAGACCCTAAAGTAGTTATAGTGTTATTAGGTGGCAACGATTATCTTCTTCGCTATCCGAAAGAAGAAACCGAAAACAATATGATAACAATAATTGACCAAATTAGATCGAAAAATGCCGCAGTTTTAGTTGTTGGGGTGAATGACGGATACTATGAAGATGTGACTAGAAGTAAAGGTGTTAGTTATGTACCAACTGTGCTTAAGGATATACTTTTTAATAAAGATTTAATGTCAGATTCGATTCATCCCAATGATAAGGGTTACAAACTGATGGCAGAGCGAATTGCTCCGACCCTGAAGCAAATTTTGAATAAATAACGCAATGCTGCTATACTAAAAGAAAGCAATTAACTCAAAAAAATGAAACAAAAAGTAATATTAGCCACCTTGGCCTTTTCGCTACTTTTGTCGTGGAGTTTTGTCTTGGCCGGCGAAACCGCAAACACGACAGTGGAAGAGAATGAAGGTGTTCCTTTGCCCCTACCAAGCAAAAAGGAAGTCATTGTGCCTAAAAAAGGCACTCAAGAAACCGTTAGAACTAAACCTTCTACAACCGAAGAGCTGAATACGAAGACAAAGACAACTGAAACTGTGGGGGATCGGTGCCGCGCTATTACGACTAAAATAGATGGATATCTTAATCGGTATAAAAACAACTACGACAAACACCGTAAGGTATATGCTAACCTTAAAGAGCGTTTGCAAAAAATGGTTACAAAACTTGAAGCTAAGGGATATGACGTAACTGTTCTTAAAACCGATCTTGTCACTTTAGACGCTAAACTTAAGAAACTTCATGATGATTATGTAGCTTATGCTGGAGAACTCGGCGAAACCAAGCAGTTTAAGTGTGGTACATCGGAAGGTCAATTTGCCGGTTCTGTTTCGGAAGCTAGAGAAAAACTCAAAATAGTACATCAAGATATTGTAGATATCAGGGCTTTTTATAAATCAGTCATTAAATCAGATCTTCAAAAATTAAAACTGCAAGCCAGAGTTAAAACTCCTCCACCTCCTCCGCCTGCGAATTCAGAAGATAACGATTCAACTGAAGGATCGGAAGATTAATTAAGAATATAATATTTATGACAAAAAGAGCAGTATTATTGGGTGTGGGAATGGCGGTGGTTGTTCTGGCGGTTGCATTCTTAATTTACAATTACGGACCTCAGGAATCTTCATTTACCAATTCTGACGACAGCCAGTTAAGTGATAAGGCAATGGTTGAGGATGCGGATTCAATTAAAGAATCAAATGAAGATACGGATTCAGTAAAGAGCGATGATACACAGATGATTGATAAAGAGCTGGAGTTATTAGACTCTGAAATCGACGATACTAATCCTGCCGATTTCCAAAGTAGCGGCTTGTCCGATCTATAGAGAAAAATTAAAAAATTGCCCTACTTGGGCAGTTTTTTGATTAGGTTAATCACGTCTTATAAACATACTTAGGCAAAAAAGACAATTCTGAATTGCATTTTACCTTTAAGATATAACGAGAAGGTGCATTTTTAATTTCTAAAATATAGGCTTTAATGATATTAATTAGGCCCTGTGAAAACAGGTGAAGAAAGGAGTTTGTTTATGGCAGAAGAAGACAGAGGTTTTGCTTCCATGGATCCAGAGAAGCAAAGAGAAATTTCTCGTAAGGGAGGGGAAGCGTCAGGAGGAAGCAGAGAAAGCGAGAAATAAATAGTATCAAAAACGGGCATAAGCCCGTTTTTTGATTTCAACTATAAAGGTTTGTGCAATTGATGCAAAGATTCCGCTCATTCTTTGGACACAATGGTCATTATCAATTTTCATTTTTAGTTCTATCATTAATTACCAATTAAACCTTTTGTGAGGGAGGTGATAATAATGGCCGAGGTTGATAACGACAGGGGTTACAATACCGAGGGTTTTGAGGATGAGAACCGCAGAAGCTATGATGAGGGATTTCAGGATTTTGAAACTTAAACTGTCCAAAAAATAGGCTTAAATGGCCTATTTTTTGTTGGTACGTTATGAACACTTGATGTAACTATTACTATAACAGCTTAAGACTTATGCCATTGCATTTTGTTTAATTCGGTTCTTTCGTCAAAGTAATTAGTAATGTTTAATAACCTTAATTAATAGGGGAGGTGATAAAAATATGCCACAAGGAAACAAGGGTGGAAGACGAAAGAGGAGCACAGGTTCCTCAGGATCCGAGGGGGGAACTTCGGAATCAAGCGAATAAGCTTGATCCGCCAACAAAAAACAGCTATTTGATTTAGGCTGTTTTTTGTTGAGCCTGCCCGCCATCGCGTTGCTCAGGCGTTTGCGAGGCGGGCTATTTTTTCTCGTTTGCGTTTATTGGGATCGAGTATCTTTTTTCTTAGCCTGAGGCTTTGAGGGGTTACTTCAACCAGTTCATCGGGTCCAAGATATTCCAAGCATTCCTCAAGGCTCATAACTTTAGGCGGTGTAAGGATTATGGCATCATCTGAGCCTGAGGCACGCATGTTAGTCAGTTTTTTAGTTTTATTAACATTGACCTCAATGTCTTCTGCTTTGGCGTTTTCACCAACAATCATGCCTTGATAAACTTCGGTGGCTGGTCCAATGAATAATGTTCCTCGTTCCTGAGCGTTGTTTAAACCATAAGCGTTAGCGACTCCATGCTCTGTGGCTATTAAGGATCCGTGAGGGATTGAGACCTGGGCTGCGGGTATAACAGGTTTATATGAATCGAAAATATGGTTTACAATTACTGTTCCCTTGGTTTGGGTAAGCAGCTTACTTTTCAATCCGATTAAAGCACGCGTAGACATAATGTATTCAAGATGGACCTCACCATTATCAGTATGCTTCATGTTAGCAAGCTCAGCTTTCCTGCGGCCGACTTCTTCAATTACAGCGCCTTGAAATTCGTTTGGCACGATGATTGAAAGCCGTTCGTATGGTTCGCTGTTTACCCCGTCGATTTGTCTGAAGATGACTTCGGGTTGGGAAACTTGAAGTTCATATCCTTCTCTGCGCATGGTTTCAATCAGTATTGCCAAATGCAATTCGCCTCGTCCTGCCACCTGATAAGTGTCAGGGCTTCCGGTATCCGTGACTTTTAAAGCTACGTTAGTTTCAAGCTCCTTGTACAGTCTATCGCGAAGATTACGAGAAGTTACCAATTTGCCTTCACGTCCGGCGAATGGGGAATTGTTAACAGCAAAAGTCATTTGAACTGTGGGCTCATCAACTGTTACGGGATCAATCTGTTGTGGATTCAAAGGATCTGTGATGGTTGACCCAATCGTGATCTCGGGAAGACCGGCCACACTAACGATCTCACCCGCCGAAGCTTCGTCTACTGATTGTTTTTGTAGACCTTGAAATAAAGAAATGTCCGTGGCT
>DASPKQ010000104.1:0-4509 GCA_035627995.1 Verrucomicrobiia bacterium
AATCACCGGCCGAACCCTTCAAAATACCTTCGTACATACTGATAATACCCTCATCTTCTGTACGGCTCCTTATTTCTTGAAGTTTAAGTTGTTGCTGCTCCATTTCTTGTACCCGCACCGCTTCGTAATGGCTTTCACTGAGCTTTTCCAAATCAGAATCTATATGGTATTCCACTTCCCCCTCAAGCGGTTTTGTAGCAGCTCGAGAAAAGTCTAAAAAATATGCTTGTTGGCCTGCGACCATAAAGTTCCTTTCATGCTCATCGTTATGGTAAAGGTTATTCTTCTGTAACAATTTTCTGGTATTAGCTATTTGTTCAACCGTGTTCCCAGGCATGCGATATCCAGTTCTTTGCAGGAAGCCGTACAGCTTTCTGCGTCTGTTCTCGAGTTCCATGTCGGCTTCTGGTGTATTCTCTGGAGGCATTGGTCCGAATTCCAAAATACCAGCTGCCATTTGATGCAACTGCATGTATCCGGCGCTATCTGGATCAGAAGCGATAGTATATTCTTTGTCCCTTGGAACGTGCTTTGCTACCCAACGGTAAAACGTCTCAAGCAAATCCTCTCCTTCTATGAAATCCATCATAAGGATTTCCACTTCATTGGAGGTAAGGTGAGCACCTTCCCGATTAAGCAGATCTTGCGTTTCATCGCTCAAGGTGATTCGTCGATAATCGATTGGAGTTGGGACTAGAGCGTAAAATCCTCGAAGGTCAGGGTGTTCTGCTAAAAAATCTTCGATAATTTTATATGCCTGCATTTGAGCCTGATATTCTTTTTCTCCTTGCCCTGGCTTGTAAACTTTAAGGACCTTCACCGCAGAATCTTTGGTGATTTCAATGCCGGCTTCGCGGAAAACTTCTAACATAGCAGGAGACATTTCCTTGGCTGACATACGATAAATTAAACCTTCCTTACCGAAATTAACCGGATTCTGCTCTTTAAGCAGGCCTTCATACCCTTCATTTAGCTTAAGGTCGAGCTCCCGAGTGTCTTTACGAACATCTTGAAGTTCAACCTTATGATCTTGTTCTTGATTTGGTGTAAATTTGTCTCGCATGATGTGATAGATTGCAATTAAGTATACCATTGCTGGCGCAAAAAATCATTTAATCGCAGGCTTTAACCTGCTATAATACAGCGGTTATTAATCCAGAAATGCAATGTCTTTCTCAGTAGGAATCGTCGGCCTGCCAAATGTCGGCAAGTCCACTTTATTCAACGCCCTTACCAAACAATCTATTCCAGCCTCCAACTTTCCTTTTACTACCATCGAACCAAACGTTGGTATTATTGCTGTGCCTGACGAACGGATTGAAAAACTTGGAAAGCAGGAAAAATCAGAAAAACTAGTCCCAACAACGATCCGGTTCGTTGACATTGCAGGCTTGGTCAAGGGTGCTGCAGAAGGAGCGGGATTGGGCAATAAATTTTTATCTCATATACGAGAAGTGGACGCCGTAGTGCAAGTTGTTAGATTTTTTGAAAACAAAGATATTATCCATGTAGACGGGTCTGTAGATCCGGCACGAGACATAGAAGTCATCAATCTGGAATTAATGTTGGCTGACTTGGCGACCGTTAACAAAAGGCTGGAAAGTTTAGTGCGCGAAATAAAATCCGGAGACAAAGAAGCAATCATCAACAAGGGTGCGTTGGAAAAAATCAAAGCAGCCCTAGATCAAGGACAACTGGCTAAAACGGTTTCACTTACTGACGAGGAATTAAAACAGGTTAAAAAACTACAGCTACTGACAATGAAGCCTACACTTTATGTGGCCAACACGGACAAACAAAGTGTTCCCGAACTCAACGGAAACACGCTTCTGCCCATTGATGTAAAAATCGAATCTGAATTAGCTGAACTTTCGGATGAAGAACGTATCGAATATATGAAAGAGCTCGGCATATCTGAATCAGGATTAGATCGCTTGGCCCGCGCTGCCTACCAACTTCTCAACCTAATAACATTTTTTACGGCAGGACCTATAGAAAGTAAAGCTTGGACTATCGTCAATGGAACTAAGGCTCCCCAAGCTGCCGGAGTGATCCATACAGATTTCGAAAAAGGGTTTATTAAAGCGGAAGTGATTGCCTGGGACAAATTGCTGGAAGCCGGAGGCTACGGTCCAGCCCGGGACAAGGGCTGGATCCGTCTGGAAGGCAAAGAATACGTGGTTAAGGACGGTGATGTGGTCCATTTCAGATTTAACAACTAAGCAGTGGCGCAGATCGCTGTTTTTTTGTTGTTGACCAGTACACCAAAAAACTGCTACAATTCGCGATTGGACTAATCCCGAATTTCAACTTTAAAGAGGAGGATTGATGACGATCGACGATAAGATTCGCGACCGCATCAGAAGGGGTCGAGGTGATCGATCCATCGCCAGTGAACTCAAGGTGGATCGTACCAAGGTCGTTTCGATCCGAGAAGACATGGAACGTCAAAAGAAAAGCCGCCGCATCGGCATAATCGGCGTTTCCATCGCGATGCTGGTGGCTTTGGCAGCAATTGTAATTTCCGTTCAGAGCACCAGACCAGAAGATCCGAAAATCCTGTATGCCCGGGCAGCGGACGTATTCCAACCTGTGTTCATTCGAAGCGGCCCGGAAAGATGGCTTCTCACGGGACACGAATCCTTTGATCCTGAAGGGATGCAGCGCCAATTGGAACTGATCCAAACGCTACAGACCCGTCTGGAACGAAGTCTGAATGACAATGCCTCCATTCCAGCAGTTGCTAAGCTCGGAGAGCAATTCTCGGGCAAAATGGTCGCAAGCCTCTTCAACCTCAAAGTCGGCGGGCCTGTGACCTTAACCCGCGATCCAAACCAGAGACCAGCTCCGGGTTTTGTCAGCACGGTGTTCTATGGCCAAGCTGCACGAAACCATCCGGTGACTATGGGCCAGATTCTCCACTTCAAAAGTGAATGGGGTGCATTGATCATTGCCGGCATGGATTACGATTCGCGGTGGTTCCAAGCTTTGGGACTCCACGAACTTTTCCACGCTCTGATGGCTCGTGAAGGGCAAGCATCCGCAACGGCTCAGAAACACTCCGATTCCTGGATAGAAGAAGAGCTGAATGCTCATGGCATCGAGCGTGACGTACTCGATCTGCAAACGCAAGGTCAGTACAAACGTCGGTTACTCAAGCTCACAGAAACACGAGCTTCGAGTGCCTTGCAGTTCCTGGCTTCGCTCAATCCCGACGACGTACTCGAACTAGACAAGCTCTTCTTGCCTTCTACAGGGCAGGAGGCAAACCTGAGAAGTGCGCAGTACATGATTGACTTGGGAACAACGTGGATCTCACGCAACTTGCCGAGCGAAGAAATTGATTCGGCAGAAGCGGAGTTCTATCGTCTCATCGCCACTCGTTGAAAAACGACAATTTGGCGGGTAGCTTTTTAGCTGCCCGCCCTACTTTTTTATGACGCTTAAGCCTTGACCCAGAGCCCCTTCTTTGATAGAATCTTAAGGCAAAATTGAACCCGCCTGCTAACGCCTAAGCGTAGCGATGGCGGGCAGGTAATTAAGTTACATATTCGGTCCGCTTAAGCGGGCTGATAAGTCCGCCAAAAGGCGGATCCGCCTCTGGCGGAAAAGGAACCCCTTCTTATGCCAAAATATGAGCTGATGTATATTTTATCTTCAGCCGTTTCGGATAACGATGTGCCAAGCATCTCCACTGAAGTCGACAAATTCATTGCCGATTCTGGAGGCAAGCTTCTGACCCAAGAAATGTTGGGAAAGAAGAAGCTGGCATATCCAATTAAGAAAACCCGGAACGGTTTTTACGTTCTGGAAACATTCAACTTTGAATCGAGGAAAGTAAAAGACCTTGACGATAAGTTGAGAAGCATCGATTCTATTATCCGCTACATAGTTGTTAACGTAGAAGATATGGAATTGAGAGCTGCAAAGGATCGCAAGATTCAAGAAAAAATGCGAGCCGCCCGAAAACCCCAAAAAGTCGAAGGTCCGGTAGCAGCCCCGGAAGTTGCAGATATTAAGATCACCGACACAGAGCTTGAGCAGAAAATCGAGAAAGCTTTGGAATCGGACGATTTAACAAAATAGTTAGTAGTTGGCAGTTGTCGGATTTAGGCTTAGTATGTTAGTATCAACCCTAAAACTATTAACTGAAATCATATGGATTTAAACAAAGTCATGATCATCGGGCGTTTAACCCGAGATCCAGAAGTTCGCACTACCCCCGGAGGAGCCAATGTTGTTTCTTTTTCGGTAGCCACAAGCTTTAACTGGACTGACCAACAGGGTCAGAAAAAGGAACAGACAGAATTCCATAACGTCGTTGCTTGGAGAAAATTAGCCGAAATCATCGGACAATATCTCAAGAAAGGCTCCCAGGTTTACCTGGAAGGGCGCCTTCAAACCCGCAGCTGGGAAGGACAAGACGGAAAAAAGAACTACCGAACCGAAATTGTTGCCGACAACATGATCATGTTGGGCAGACCCGGCGGTTCTGGACAGTCATCTCCT
>DASPKQ010000105.1:0-2687 GCA_035627995.1 Verrucomicrobiia bacterium
TCTCCACCATTTTTATTCTTTATACATTCACCAATATCGCTTTAGACATCGCTCAAAATCGTGTTGGTGGCATAACAGCTTATTTCAACGAAAACGTTACTGAAAACGAAATCAACAATATCAAAGCTGAACTCGAGTTAATGCCGAATATAAACCAGGTCATTTATATTTCGAAGGAACAGGCCCTTGAAAAATTCAGGCAAATCCAAGAATTAAAAGGCCGGCAAGTGGTGTTGGAGTCTCTTAAGGAATTCAACAAGAACGAAGTTATTCTCCCTGCCTCCTTAACGATCGTGGCGGAAAACCTGGATGATTACACAGGCATTGCGGAAAATTTAAAGAGCGAGCGGTACGGAATTTACTTTGAAGAAATCAGCGACAATAAAAAAGTTATCGAAAGGTTGAATGGCATAACAAAATCCATCCGAAGCATTGGCGTGCTTTTGGTGGCGCTATTCGTTATCATCACCGTCATGGTAATGTTCAACACCATTCGGCTGGCAATTTACAACCGACGTGAAGAGGTGGAAATTATGCGTCTCGTCGGCGCAACCAATTGGTACATTCGTGGACCGTTTATAATCGAAGGAATGATTTACGCTATTCTTGCCACTGCGATTACCTCGCTTTGCGTATTTTTGATATTCTATACTTTCTCCGATCAAATTGACGTCTTCTTTGGGGTTGGCGGTTTGTCTTCAACGCTTAAAAGAAACCTTTTGTGGGAAATAATAAGTCTTAATTTGATTCTAAGCCTTACTTTGGGAATCGTTTCTTCAAGCATTGCAATGCGACGCTATTTGCGGATATAATGTAGGCAATGAGAGTGCTACTTATCAAAGATGTTGGCGGATTGGGAAGGCTGGGAGAAATTAAAGAAGTTTCTGACGGTCATGCCAGAAATTTTTTAATACCAAGAAAACTTGCAGTTCCTGCCACTGAAAACGTGGTCAATAAAGTACTCAAAGAGAATCAAGAAAAGCAGGATAAAAAGGCAAGGGAAGATGAAAAACTAAAAGAATTGGTAAAGAAACTGAACAAGGCCTCAATCTCGATCAGAGCCAAGGCCAGCAAAGACAGTTTATTCGCTCAAATTCACGAGAAGCAAATTTCGGAATTGATTCGTGAAAAATATCACATAGAATTTGAACCGAAATTAATCGTTATCGATAATCCAATTAAAACTTTAGGGCGGCATCAAATCAAAATAAAAGTCAGTCAACAATACCAAGCAGTAATTAACTTAGATGTGCAACCGCTATGAAGCAACGTGTCAAAGCAAGATTAAGGAAATCCAAAACTAAAAAGCAGACGAAGTACATTTTCGTCACTGGTGGCGTCCTCTCCGGACTTGGTAAAGGTATCACTGCCGCATCTCTCGGCAATATTTTAAAGGCCCGCGGTTTCTCAGTCTTTATGCAAAAGTTCGATCAATACCTCAACGTAGATGCCGGAACACTTAATCCGGCAGAACACGGTGAGGTTTTTGTTACCGATGACGGAGCAGAAACCGATTTGGATTTGGGCCACTACGAACGGTTTGTTGGTACCAGTTTGAACAAAACTTCATCCATTATGACCGGTCAGATTTATCGAAGCATCTTAGAAAAAGAGCGTGCCGGATATTTCTTAGGCAAAACCATCCAAATGATCCCGCACGTTACTGATGAAGTAAAGGATAAAATCAAATCAGCGGCGCGAGTTTCCCAAGCCGATATTTTAATTACCGAAATCGGCGGCACAGTCGGTGATTACGAAGGAACCCATTTTATTGAAGCCATCCGCCAGATGATTTATGACGTCGGTCGTGAGAATGTCTTATATGTCCATGTCGGGTTTGTTCCTTATTTGGCGGTTAGCGAAGAGCTAAAAACCAAACCGTTGCAAAACTCGGTTCACGACTTACAGGCTATGGGGATCCAGCCGGATGTAATCATATGCCGTGCTGACTATCCGATTCGAAACGGAATCATCAATAAAATAGCTCTCTTTACCGGCGTTGAACCAAAGGCAGTCATTCCCTTGGAAACAGTCCAGAGTGTTTATGAAGTACCATTGATCTTGGAAAAATACAAACTAGATACGCTGGTAATTAACAAGCTTGGCCTCAAACTCTCAGGAAGAAAAGATATAGCTTGGGTTAACTTTATTAAAAAAGTCCGCAAACCAAAAAAACACACCTTGAACTTAGGTTTAGTTGGGAAGTATATGGGCATGAAAGACACTTATCTTTCGGTTACCGAAGCCATTAAGGCCGCGGCCATTGCTAATGACGCTTTCGTTAAAATTCACTGGATTGACGCGGAACAAGTTGCTAAAAAAGGCACTGAACTATTGAAAGGGATGGATTGCATAGTTGTCCCCGGAGGCTTTGGTAAAAGGGGTATTGAAGGAAAAATTTTAGCGGCCCAGTACTGTCGGGAAAAGAAAATCCCTTATCTTGGATTGTGCTTGGGTTTGCAAATTGCAGTTATTGAATTCGCCCGCAATGTTTGTAAGTTAA
Source organism: Verrucomicrobiia bacterium (assembly GCA_035627995.1). GTDB lineage: Bacteria > Patescibacteriota > Doudnabacteria > UBA920 > O2-02-FULL-48-8 > DASPKQ01. The sequence continues at coordinate 2,504 of DASPKQ010000105.1, forward strand.
AAGATGCCAATTCAACCGAAATGAATGCCGGAACGCCTCATCCTGTAATTCACATAATGTCTGATCAGGAAAAGAAAATGCTCAAAAAGGAGTACGGCGGAACCATGAGACTAGGCGCTTGGCCTTGTGTACTTAAGGAAGGTAGCAAAGCCTTGGAAGCTTACGGTGAAAAGAAAATTTTTGA
>DASPKQ010000106.1:0-9642 GCA_035627995.1 Verrucomicrobiia bacterium
ACCTTCGCGTCCGCCTTGGCGGAGCGCTACGGTCGACATGGTGCTCCTCTCACAAAAACTGTTCTCGGCACTTTGTGCCTGCGACTCAGTTTTTGTGTTGAACCATTAGGACATACATTATATCAATTTTTCTGGTGGACGCTAAAGGATTCGGTCACAACTCGCCTTAACGGCGGTCGCGACCCCGCCTCACGCTGCTTTAGCAGCGTTCCGGCTTTCGAATCCTCAATGGAAGCGCCACAGGCGCTTCCTATCGATTTGATTCTTTTGGTGGACGCTTGAGGATTCGAACCTCAGACCTTCTCGGTGTAAACGAGACGCTCTAACCAACTGAGCTAAGCGTCCTTTGGTGGGCACGGAGAGACTCGAACTCTCAAGCCATAAGGCATACGCACCTCAAGCGTACGTGTATACCAGTTCCACCACGTGCCCAAAGGAAAAGCTGTAAAAATCTATCAAATTATATGTAAAATTGGCTCCATAGTCAATCCTGCTAGCGGTCAAATTCGATATGCTAATCGCCTTCAATAGCGTCCCCAATATCATTGACAAAAGGCCCTTTTTATGATAATATCCTTAATTGCGTGCCCCGACCCCGCCTTGCGCGGGGCGGAGGTAGGCAATAATGGCCTAAAATCAATGGTTTCACGCCGGTTCTTTAATAACCCTTAATTAAAGGTCAAACTAACTTTCTGTTTCTTGATCAGGAGATTCGGAAACATGAAAGATAGGAGCTTTTATAAATTGATGACAGCCCGTTTTGAACGGCTGGGCATGGTAGACCACCTTATACTGGTCGGTTTACTTTCCATGATAGCTACATTCTTGTTTCCCGCTGTCGCGGACGCCTCAGTTGCAAACAAAACAGACGTCTTCGAAATAAAAAATCTCCAAACCATAAATTTCCCAGAAAATATTGAAATTCCAGGAGTAAGCAAACTCGGTAAGTTTATTTCAGACTCACTCAACAAACAAACTGAACCGGAAATTACCGAAACTCCAAACGTTGCTGATCCAGTGGCCACCACTCCTCCTCCGGCTCCTTCTCCTGCTCCTAAAGCAGTTGCAAAGACCCCTGCGGTTGTAAAAGCAGCAGCACTTACAGCAAGCTATCAGGTTCCGCCTAAGGCTACGAACAAAGTTTATATGCATGAACCAGAAATTCGTGCATACATCTGTCCGAAGCTTGGGGCGAACTGTAACACCTTCATTGCTATCCTCAAAGCTGAAAATGGCACCCATGAATGTACGCGAGACAATCGCGGACTAAACCGAAACGGTTCAATTGATATTGGTTTAACCCAAATCAACTGGACTCCAAAGTCTCCATATTCCTTCGAACAGTTGCAGGATTGTAAATTCAACCTCGACATCGCACTTAAGAAATATGAGACACGAGGATTCCAACCGTGGGCTGCCTATAATTCTGGTAGGTACAAGAGACATCTTCCTGCAGTACTAGCTGCTGCAGCTAAGATGGAAAATACAGCAAACTAAAACAAATCGGCAGCCCTGCACCATAAAAGGTGCGGGGCTTTTAAAATCTCCAATTTCAACATATAATATGTAAGACTTTTATGGCGTCATGGCCGAGCGGTTAGGCAGAGGTCTGCAAAACCTTTCACACCGGTTCAACTCCGGTTGACGCCTCCAAATAATTTAGCTCTCCACAAAAAACTGAGTCGCAGGCCGAAGGCCGAGAACAGTTTTTGTGAAAGGAGCGATATGTATAGTGTAGCGGCCATCAGAATGGACGCGAAGCTAATACCAATCGCGACGCGCCCAGGTGGCGGAACTGGCATACGCACGGGACTTAAAATCCCGGGCCCGCAAGGGATTGAGGGTTCAACTCCCTCCCTGGGCACCATTTAAAAACACCTGATTCGAATTTATTATTGGATGTTTTTAAATGGAATAACATTGAGGAGTTGAAGGGCAGAAGCGAGCTAGAGCAACTGCTCGCAGCGAGCGATCGCCGAACGTCCTGTGGACGTTTGGCGCTGCCCCGGACCAACTCCCTCCCTGGGCACCACTAATTAACAGCTTGAAGCTGTTTTTTATTTTATAATTGACCAATTTAACAATTTTCAATATGTTAAAACCAGATTGGAGGATTCATGACGAAGATACTGAAGCGAAAACCGATCTGGGTCCTACCGATCATTTTCGAACTGATCACGGTCGCGCTGATCATGATTCAGCTCCTTGATCCCTGGACCGGACTGGAGTGGGAACGTAAACCCATCATGTACTACTTGATTGCGATCGGCTGCGGTCTCACCTCCCTCGGTTACACGCTGGCCATTGCGCGTCGCGCCTATGAAGACACCTACAAGCGGCCCTTTGTCTGGCTTGCTGTCGGCGCAGCCTACGTTTTCACAGCACTAGCTTTCCATTGAAAGTGGGGAATTCCTCTCGAGCCTTTGGCAACACGTCCAAAGGCTCTTATTTATACCCAAAGAATCCACATGCCCACATTGACCTATGGATATATACATGATAAATTAGGACAGAACCTAAACTTGTTTTTGTAAACCCACTACAAAAAATGGATATCGTAAAAAAAATAAAACCTCTTAAGGCTAGTTACGATAACTTCTCTCTCAAAAGAAAATTCCTCATTATAATAACCCTGATAAGTTTGGTGAGCATAATTGTTCCTCACCAAACTGAATTACAAGCAGCGAAACAAGAATCGCCGCTTCTTTTTGTTGTAGGGGACTATGAAGATTTATTTGAGGACCTTGAAGCTGTCGGTAAAAAACAACTGACCCACGAACAAACAGTTCAGCAGCTCAAAAAGCAACTGAGGCTCGCTGAACGGGTCAGGCAATATTTGATTACTCAAAATTCTCCACTGGCTGAACACGCGAACGTCTTAGTTCAACAAAATAATTGGAAAAAAATCGTGGCCCTATCCAATGCAGAGAGCACACTCTGTCGAAAATATATTGAAGCCACAAACAACTGCTGGGGTGTCGGGGGATCTGATCTCTGGACCATGGGAACCAATCTCGGTGAGGGAGTCGTATCAATGAATCGATTCCTTAATAATCATCCGCTTCGATCTCCAAAAAAATATTCTGAAATGTCTTTTGATGAAATGAACGGCTTATATAAACAACCTGCTCGTGACCACTGGGTCTACAACAACTTAGCCGTCTACGACGATCTGGTACACATAGAAAATAGTCTATAATCAAAAACCCCTCCGACTGCGGAGGGGTTTTAAATTACTACTATTCTGGTTTGGCTTCAGGTTTTGCTTCTGTCCCGGCTTCAGGTGCTGGTGCTTCAGAAGAAGCAACCGGCGCTGGAGCTGTTAAAGCTCTTAAAGAGAGTCCCAAACGATGCTCTTGGGGTTCAATGGAAATTATTTTAAATTCCTTTTCTTCGCCGACTTTCACGACTTCAGATGGATCTTTGACTTCATCAGATGAAAGTTCAACTGAATGAACAAGCCCATAAATATTAGGATCAAGTTCCACGAATGCACCAAACGGCATGATCTTAGTGACTTTACCCATAACCTTCTGTCCAACCTGATACTTCTTGATGGCTTCAGCCCAAGGATCTTCCTGCAAACGCTTCACCGAAAGTGAAATTCGATCGCGCTCAATGGAAATCACCTGTGCCTTGATCTTCTGTCCGACTTTGAACAAATCTTTTGGATGATCAATGCGGCTCCAAGCCAACTCGGAAATGTGTACCAAGCCTTCCAATCCGTCGCCGAATTTAAGGAAGATTCCAAAATCAACGATTCCTGAAACTTCGCCTTCCACAATTTGGCCTAAGGCTAACTTGGAAATTTTTCCGCGAAGCTCATCTTCATTGACTGCCTTTTCAGAGACAATAAGTTTTTCTTCACTGGCGTCAGCAGTGATGATTTGGACATTGAAGTTTGAGCCAACGTAGCTCTTGAGGATTTCCAGAATCTTCTGCTTGTCTCCTTCTTCTACGCGCGGATAATGCTCGGAAGAAAGTTGGGATACAGGCAAGAATCCAAGAACTCCATTAACCTCAACCATTAATCCGCCCTTATTGGCTTCAAGGATTTTTGTAGAGATCACTTCTTTAGCCTTCATGCGGTCCGTCAGAGTTTGCCAAACGCGTTCTTGGCCGGCTTGTCGGAAGGACATTTCGATATTCCCTTCCTTATTTTCCGGTTCAAGCACTGATGCAAAAACCTTATCGCCGACTTTAAGAGTCGAAAGCCTGATGGATTCGTCGTAAAGCTCGCGCCCACGGACGACTCCCAGGCCGTAGCCCTCGATGTCGATGACGACTTCGTTTTTGCCAGCGGAAAGAACTGTCCCTTCCAGAACGTCTCCCACTTTTGGCACTTTGATTTCAACACCATCGGAAGCCAGAAGCTCCTGCATGGTCTTAAAATCTTTGGTAGCTGTTACTGTATTAGCACTCATTTGAAATTATTGTGTCTAGCTGTTCGAACGCTGCGACTTCTAGACCACCTTTCGTTGCTTAAGTAACAATGATTTAAGCCTCAGAATTATAAGGGAAACCGGCCCTAAAATCAAGGGTAGTTTGCCTGTGAACCACGAAGGGTTCACGGCCCTGAACCCGACAAAAAAACGTGATTTTTTATGCATTTTTTGGGAGTGGTTCAGGGTTTCCAAAACACCTAAAATTTGGTAGAATAAGGGAGCATAAAAAGGTGCTTTTTTTGTTCCTATTTACCGGCTTGCCGGAGCAAGTTAGAAATTAACATACTGAAATGCAAATCACTTGGTTTGGATTAAGCAGCTTCAAGATTGTCAGCAAGGAAGTAACAATCATAACCGACCCGTTCGGAAAAGAGACCGGACTTACAGCTGTACGAGGGAATGCTGATGTAGTTATCACTTCAGATCCAAACAACAGCTGGAGTAATAATTTTTCATCCATTTCAGGTACTCCATTTATAATCAACGGCCCAGGCGAGTATAACGTCAAGGAAGTTTTTGTCATGGGAACAAGTGCAGAGAGCAAAGCGAGCAGAACAGCCACGATTTATACTATCGAGGTTGAAGGAATTCGAATTGCTTTCTTTGGTCCAGTAAAAATTTCGGAGCTCTCCGACAAACAAAAGGAAGTGTTAGAAGGTGCTGATATTGTTTTAATCCCTGTCGGTGGCAAAGAAGTTATGGGATTTGAGGAGGCAGCAAAAATTGCAACTAAACTGGAACCATATTACATTATTCCGCATTCATATAAGACTCCGGGCCTGACCTTATCATTAGATAAGCTGGATAAATTCTTGCAGGAAATGGGTAGCAAGCATGAAGAAATGGAAAAACTGAGCTTAAAGAAGAAAGAGTTGACTGCTCAGACAACAAGTCTAGTAATCCTAACCCCTCAACGATGAGATTTTCATTAAAGGCACTTCAAGAACAACCAGAAGACGTCCGAGTTAAAATAATGTGGACCGTAACTGCCATAATTGGCGTTGCAATACTGGCTGTATGGCTTGTTAGCACAAAAAATCAGATTCAAAACACGGACACTAGCGATTTATCATTCTTAACCGGCGTTTTAAAAAACGAGACAACAACTGACAATCAATACATAAACGCCGAATGGATCGAACGATCCAATGGAAAGCTTAAAGTTTATTTTAAAGTTAACAACCCTACCAATAGCATCCTGAATTTTTCAAAATCCATAGACGTCTCCTTAAAGATCGGTGATCAAACTCAGGTTGCAGAAGAACTTAAAAACCGACAAGAATCTCAATTCGTACAAAAAATTCTATCCAATTCCACCGAATACGGAGTTGTTGTCTTTACAGACATACCAGGAGACCGAGGTGAAATAACATTTGGCCAACTCTTTTTTGAAAACCAGGAACAAACCATTTTTACTCAAAAAGCTGATCTGAATTTAAAAGAATTAAACAAGCCCTTGGAGTTACGATCATAATTTATGGCTAAACAAACCCCTGAAGTCCAACCGCTGCCTATCGGTCAAGTGAACAACCGATCGATCGAACGCGAAATGCAAGAATCCTATCTCGATTACGCGATGAGCGTAATCGTTGCTCGTGCTTTGCCGGATGTCAGAGACGGATTAAAACCGGTTCACCGCAGAATTCTATACGCCATGTCAGAGCTTGGCTTGCGCAGTAACGTTAAATTCCGTAAGTCGGCAGCAGTAGTTGGTGAAGTGCTGGCAAAATATCATCCTCATGGAGATGTGGCTGTTTATGATTCCATGGTCCGTATGGCTCAAGAGTTTGCAATGCGTTATCCATTGATCGATGGACAAGGAAACTTCGGTTCCATGGATGGTGACGCTCCAGCTGCGATGCGTTACACCGAAGCCAGAATGATGGCTTTGTCGGAAGAAATTTTATCTGATCTCGAAAAAGAAACCGTGGACTGGATGGACAATTATGATGCCACACGTAAGGAACCAAAAGTCCTTCCAGCTAAAGCTCCGAACCTTCTTTTGAACGGTACTTTAGGTATCGCGGTTGGTATGGCTACGGATATTCCGCCACACAACCTTAATGAGGTAGTCGACGCCACCATAAAACTAATTGACGAACCAGAATCCACTACTGAGGATCTGCTTGAATTTGTTAAGGGTCCCGATTTTCCGACCGGTGGATTTATTTACGACTGGAACACAATCAAACAGGTTTATGCCACTGGTAAGGGCCCGATTGTTATGCGCGCCAAAGCCGAAATTACCGAAGACAAGAACCAGCATCAAATAATAATTACGGAAATTCCTTACCGGGTAAACAAAGCTACCCTGCTTGAACAATTCGCTGAGCTGGTCCGCGACAAACGAGTAGAAGGCATTCGTGACCTCCGCGATGAATCAGACAAAGACGGCGTTCGAATAGTCATTGACCTTAAACGCGAAGGTTTACCAAACAAGATCCTCAACCAACTTTACAAATATTCAAGTCTACAGGAAACCTTTCACGTAAACATGCTGGCTTTGGTTAACGGAATTGAGCCACAAGTTCTGAATCTTAAGAACATTCTTGATTATTACATTCAGCACCGGCTGGAAATCATAAAACGCCGAACAACTTTTGATCTCAACAAAGCCAAAGACCGCGCCCATATTTTAGAAGGTTTAAAGAAAGCCCTAGATCACATTGATCAGGTTATTGCTACCATCAGAAAAGCAGATACAACCGAAGAGGCTCACAAATCTTTGATGAGCAAATTCAAACTCTCCGACAAACAAGCCACGGCTATCTTGCAGATGCAACTGAGGGCTTTGGCCGGTTTGGAAAGAAAGAAAGTTGAAGACGAACTGAAAGAAAAACGAAAGCTTATTGAAGAACTGGAAGATCTCTTAAAGAGCCCTAAGAAAATGCGCGGCGTAATCAAAACCGAACTTTTGGAAATGAAGGACAGATTTGGTGACGAACGAAAAACCAAACTTGTCAAAACCCCAATCGGTGAGTTCACAGCCGAAGACTTAATTCCAGATCAATCAACCTTGGTCATCATTACCAAGTCCGGATATGTAAAGCGCTTGCCGCCTGACACTTATAAAACACAAGGCCGTGGCGGTAAAGGTGTAATCGGAATCACAACTAAGGAAGAAGATGCCGTAGAATGGATGAAGACATCAAGCACCCACGACGACATCCTGTTCTTCACCAACAAAGGCCGCGTTTTCCAGACTAAAGTTTACGAACTGCCAGAAGGATCAAGAACCGCGCGCGGCCAGGCTTTGGTAAACTTCCTTGAACTCCCCACTGATGAAGGAGTTCGAAGTGTTCTGACGCTTTCCAAAAAAACTGCTGGAAAATTCCTAATTCTTTGTACCAAACAAGGATTAATCAAAAAAACTTCTATCGAAGAATTCGCCAAAGTCCGCCGCTCGGGATTGATTGCCATCAAACTCAAAGGAAACGACGAGTTGCGTTGGGTTAAATATTCCATGGGCTCAGACGACGTAATCCTTTCCACGTCCAATGGTCAGGCCATTCGCTTTGATGAAAAAGATGTCCGACCAATGGGCCGAACTGCAGCAGGTGTTCGCGGCATGCGAATCAAAAAAGACGATTTCATTATGAGCATGGACCTCGTAAATAAAAAGGATAACGTCGACAACGTTCAAATCTTGGTTATCACCGAGAACGGCTTGGGCAAGCGAACCGATTTGAAGTTCTATAAGAAACAGCATCGAGGCGGCTCAGGCATTAAAACCCTCAAAGTGACTCCTAAAACCGGCAAAATCGTATCCTTACACGTCATAGATAAAAGTGTTGAACAAGACTTGGTTGTCATTACTAAGCACGGACAGACTCTGCGCACCCCTGTGGCCAAGATTTCGGTCTTAGGGCGCGCCACTCAGGGCGTCAGGCTTATGACCCTGGATGCTAATGACAAAGTTGCAACTACAACGTTGATATAATATGCGACTTAGAGAAACCGAAATAGCAGAAAAACTAGCCGGGTTTTTAAAACCCGGCTGGACTGTTTTAGACATCGGGGCAGGGAAAGGCTTGGTTAGTTTGAGATTAAAAGAAATGGCAAAAATTTCCCCGACCCTTACGGATATTAAGAAATATAACCAAACTGATTTACCCTGGCTTGAAATGGAATCGATCACAAAGATTCCAGTCCCTGACAATTCATTCGACGCCGTTATAATCCTTTTTGTCCTTCATCACATAAAGAACCGGTCCGACCAAGAAGCAATGATTAAAGAAGCGCTACGAATTGCAAAATGCCGCGTAATTATTGCGGAAGACACTGCTGGATCTTCAATCGAAAGGATAACAAACTCAATTTGGGATCTCTTGTTAAATTTACCCTTTGGCATACCAACTCCACTAACATTCCGGAGCAAAGAAGAATGGCTTAAGGTTTTGGATGGCTATAAAGTTGACACTATTACTTATCGACCTGTCTGGCCAGTCATGAAAACCTACACTCATACTATCTTTTCAGTTGAAAAAAATGCTTTACATAGTTAGCACTCCGATTGGCAATCTTCAAGATATTACTTTAAGAGCAATTGAAGCCCTTAAAAATTGCGATTTTATAATTGCGGAAAACCCTCGCAACAGTGCTAAGCTACTGAATAATTATGGAATTGCCGGCAAACCGGTTCATCAATTTGCAGAACATAATGAACAAAAAGTTTTAGGCAAGTTGATTGAAATGCTAAAAGAAAAAAACGGCTGCCTAATTACCGATGCCGGCACTCCTGGAATTTCTGATCCTGGATTTAGACTGGTTAGAGAATGTATTAAAGAAAATATTCAGGTAGTTTCTTTACCCGGACCATCAGCGGCCATCACCGCCCTGGCCGCATCCGGTCTTCCTACCGACAGATTCATATTTGTTGGCTTTATGCCGAGAACTGAAAACAAAACTGTTAAATTAATCACCTTGGGAAAAGACAGTGAAGCAACATTAATTGCCTATGACTCTCCTTTTAGAATCAAAAAAACTTTGGAAATCATAAGTAAAAATTTTCCGGATGCTAAAGTTGTAGTTGCTAGAGAAATAAGTAAAGTTTTTGAAGAATATTTAAGAGGAAGTGCAGCTGAGATCGTATCCGTAATTGGCAATAAAGCAATTAAAGGAGAGATAACTCTGCTTGTGGCCTTTAAGTAACTTTACAGGTTAAGGATTACCATTTAAAATTTTCTTACTATGTCCG